>CAZMWS010000026.1:0-14380 GCA_964570085.1 uncultured Lentisphaeraceae bacterium
GTTTCGCAGGCGAAACCCCGCGCCGGAATCTACCGGCGCGTGCAAAAAGCGTGCGTCAAGTGCGCCCGCTATAAAAAAAGGAGGAGGGAGGAAGGAGGAAGTTTGGCCAGGGTTTCGCAGGCGAAACCCCGCGCCGGAATCTACCGGCGCGTGCAAAAAGCGTGCGTCAAGTGCGCCCGCTATAAAAAAAGGAGGAAGGAGAAAGGAGGAAGTTTGGCCAGGGTTTCGCAGGCGAAACCCCACGCCGGAATCTACCGGCGCGTGCAAAAAGCGTGCGCCAAAGCGCGCCCATAGTTGGCGCGCGAAAGGGAGAAGGCAAAAATCGTACCGCTTTTCTATCCCTGCAGATTCTGTGGGGTTGATAGGGCGGAGACCCAAAGGACTGGGCTGCCTCCCCCGGATCCCCGCTATTTTTTGCTACCTTACTATTGGCGTGTAGGGGGGAGCGGGGGCGACAGTCCCCGTCCTTTCGATTGCATCGCTAGGGAAAGGGCCCCTGTATTCCCGCCGTCCAGGCGGGAGGGCGCCTGCGGCACCGCTTTCACCTACTCCCTACTCCCTTCTCCCTATTAACGGGGTTGGCAGTGGGGTAGGGTGGTTGCTCAGTTGGGGCAGTGCTGTAGCGGATGGTAGGGTAGTAGGTGGTCTGTGGAAACGGGATTATCTTAAGTCCGTTTTGGCATTTCGCCCGTAGAAACCGTGTTCTGGCGGGTCATTTCCGGTGGTGATGCGGGCGGGTTGCGTCTTCATTTGTCCTCGATTGAGAACCCCTTTTCGTCCTATGAAACATTTCTCCTCGCTGTTCTCCTGCGCGCTGGCGTTCGTCCTTATGGGCAGCGCCGCTCTGTCGGGGTCCCAGGACTCTCCCTCCACCAATCCCCTGGAGAGCTTCCAGAACTTCACCGAGACCCGCGCCTTCATGCGGGAGGCGGAGGAGTGCCAGGACCGTGGCGACTACAAGAAAGCGGCCAAGTGGTATCGGAAGGCGGCGGCCTTGCAGACTGAGGAGTCGAAGAAAGCGGGATTCCTGTATTTGCGGGCGCAGAGCCTATTGCAGGCGCACCGCGTCCACGACGCGCTGGAGGCCTACACCGACCTCCTGGAGAACCACCTCTACCAGATTCCGCTGGAGAATGCCTTGGAGCAGCTGCGCCAGCTGGCGGACGACTTCCAGCAGGGTAGGGGGACCTTCCTGAGGTTGAAGGACCAGCAGGCGGCCATCCACGTCTACAAGATCATCGTGCAGTATCAGCCCGATGTGCGTCGTTCCCTGGACGACCGCATGGTGCTGGCTGCCAAGCAGGAGCAGGACTCCGATGTGGAGGGCGCGGTGGCGACCTACCAGGAGATCCTCAAGGCGCTTCCCAACGACCCCGATGCCCGCTTCCGCTTGGCGGCGCTTTTAGACAAGACCGCCAGCAATCGTGATGGCGACGGCGAGTTGAGCCGTGCCGCGATTCGGGAAGCGAAGCGTTTCCTGCAGGATGCGGGGGAGGGCGATCCCCGTCGGAGCGAAGCGGAGGGCTTCCTTTCCAAGGCGCAGGAGCGCGAGGCGTCCCGTCTCTGGGAGCGCGCCACCTTCTATCTGGGCAAATACCACTCCAAGCCCCAGATCGCCCGGAGATACCTGCTGGATCTGCGCCGGGACTACCCCGACACCGAGGCCGGCCGAAAGGCCCGACTCCTCCTCTCCGAAAAGTTCCCCGAGGATCTCCAGTAGAACGCCAACCCCACCACTGCCATGAAGACCCTTCGCCTGACTGCGGCACTCGCCCTGATGCTCACCCTGGCCGCGTGCACCACGTATCATGTGGGGACGCCCCTCCCGAAAGAGCTGCGGAACATCTCCCTGGGCAAGGTGGTGAATCTCTCCCAGGAAGACGCACTATCGCATCTGCTGCGGGACCGCCTGGCCGACCGAATCCTCCAGACCCCCGGACTCAAGCTCTCCTCCGACGCAGACGCCACCCCGGATCTCTCCGTGAAGATCCTCTCTCTGGACCAATCCAAGGCCGCCCGCGCCCTCATGCGCGACCGAAAGGCCAGCCATGACGACAGCGACCGCTACCAGACCGTTCTCTACCGCCTGGAGATGGAGTGCGAATACCTGGGCGTGCCCCGGGACTCCGTCCTCTCGTCCCGCAAGGGCCGTGTGCGCGTGACGGCGGATGTGCCGCTCCTCCAGGACCTCGCCCTCTCCCAGCAGAAGGCCCTCCAGGAATTGGCGCGCGCCGCCGCCTGGGAAATCCTCTCCGATCTCTCCCTGGACGACTAGCGATATGGACTTCCGCATCGGCGAGGGCTTCGACATCCACCCCCTCCAAAAGGGTCGGCCCTTCCGCTTGGGCGGCGTCACCCTGGTCCATCCCGAGGGACTGGGTCCCGCGGGGCACTCCGACGGCGATCCCTTGCTCCATGCGGTGATCGACGCCATGCTGGGCTCCCTGGCGTTGGGCGACATCGGCGGATGGTTCCCCGATACCGCCCCCCAATGGAAGGACGCCGACAGCGCACAGCTGGTGCGCATTGTGCGGCGGGATCCCCGTCTGGCGCACTGGCACCTGGGCAATCTGGATGCCACCATCTACCTCTCCCGCCCCAAGATGTCGCCGCATCTCCTGGAACTCCGCCAGAGCCTCGCGGATCTGCTGGAAGCGCCAGTGGAGCGCATCTCCTTGAAAGCCAAGAGCATGAATGGCCTTGGCACCATTGGCGCCGGCGATGCCGTTGCCGCGCGGGTCTGCCTCCTAGCACTCCTGCAGGACTGAATTTCCGCATACCTCTACAAACAAGAACCCAAACATAGGACTTTTCATCGATGAAGAAGTACACCAAGGAACACCAGTGGATTGAAGCGCAGGCGGACGGCACCGCCAAGGTGGGCATCACCCGTTTTGCCGCCGACGAGCTCGGCGAAGTCACCTTCGTGGAATTGCCCGCCGTGGGCAAGCTCATCCATGGCGGCGAGCCCCTGTGCGTCGTGGAATCCGTCAAGGCGGCCAGCGATGTCTTCCTGCCAGTGACCGGCACCATCGCACAGGTCAATGCCCCCCTGGAAAAGAATCCGTCGCCCGTCAATGACGACCCGGAGGGCGAGGGATGGATCTGCATCCTCTCCAACCCCGATTTGGCCGCCATGGACACCCTCATGACTCCCGAGCAATACCAGGAGTTCTGCCGCTAAATCCCGCCTCCCGAAGAGGTCCGTCCATCCACGCCTTCCCTTTGCAAACCGGAAAGTTACGCTTATATTAAGCGACCCTACAACCCGGACGGACTTTTTCCATTCCTACATATTTCACTAGCTTTTAAGGAGTTACTGCCATGAAAATGACTTACCAGCCCCATTGCAAGAGCCGCAAGCGCACCCACGGTTTCCGGAAGCGCATGGCTACTGCTGACGGCCGCAAGATCCTCGCCCATCGCCGCAAGGTGGGCCGCAAGCGCCTGACCGTGTAATCATTGCATTCGGCGGGGACGCGTTCGCTCTCTCCTCCCCCGCCTCCAGCAGTCTCGATGCGCCTACTGGCGGATTCGTCATTTTGGCTGGAGGACGGGGCGTCTTGAGGAAGGTGGATTTTGTCTTCGCCCTCGGTCCTCCTCTCCATGAGCGCCCTGGAAGACTCCTGCGGAAGCAAGGAGCGGAAGGCCTTCGGTCCCTCCGCCAGACTCCGTTGCCGCGCCCATCTGGACCTTGTTCGGGAGCAGGGTATTAACCTGGCTTGCCGATACTGTGCCATCCAAGTCTTAAAAACGCCGCCGGAAGGGGACTGCCGGACGGCGTTTTTGATTTCCCGGAAATTCGACCTCTCCGCCGTCGTCCGGAACCGTGCCCGCAGGCTATTGCGGGAATGTTGGCGGAGTCTGTTGCCGGAGTTAGCGCCCTGCTGGCTGCTGCTGATTCCCCGTCGCGCCATCAAGCAAGCGAAATTAGGGGATGTGCTCCCGAAGGTATCGGGTCTTTTGCGGAGTGCGGGCGTGTTGCCTGTGGAGTCCGCCGCGGCAGCGCCGGAGAGCGTCCATGTGCGAGAGACGCCCTGATGGCGGCGGTGACGAGCGCCCCGCTGAGGGCCGTCCCTCCTGTGCCGCACGGATTTGTGACTGGCTCATCCGGGGTTATCAGCGCTATCTGAGTCCCCTGAAGCCGCCTGTCTGCCGCTTCACCCCCACCTGTTCCCACTACGCGCGGGACGCCTTCCGGATCCACGGCTTCTGGAAGGGGCTAGGGCTGACCATCTGGCGGCTCCTCCGTTGCCAGCCCTTCTACAACGGCAATCTGGTGGATCCCGTTCCGCCGAAGAAACCGAAGAAGCCGAAGTCCTAGCCGAATCCCCCTTTCCGTTCCTCCTGTATTCTGTCCCGCCTTCGGGCAACCCCTGTCTCCCGCAACGCGATGCGCGCGCCCGCGGGGTCACCGATTCCCAAGATGAAGAAATTCGATCCCATTTCCCTGATTGGCACCCTGATTTGTGTCGCGGCGCTGATCGGCATTTTTGTGCACAACGCCAAGAGCGGCGCGTCCCGTCGCGCGGAGGCGGCGCGGGTCGCCGCGCAGAATGCGACGCCGATCTACTCCCAGCCGGTGGAGGAGATCCCTGTGGATGCCGAGGCCGCAGCGCTGGCGAAGAATGCGAGCACCGAGGTCGTGCAGCGGGATCCCGTGACCCTGGAGGTGCCCGGTGTCATGCAGGTGGATTTGGACACCATGGGCCGCGGCGTGCGTGCCATTCGCCTGGAGCAGTACAAGCTCCAGAGCCGCGACGAAGCGCAGCGGGAGACTCCCGTCTCCTTGGGAACCGACCAGGTGCCCTTCCTGGGATTGTCGTTGCCGGGCGAGGGCCTGCGTGAGGTCAAGGAGCCCGAGATCACCGAGCAATCCGTGACCACCCGTCGTCTCAATGCCTCCGGGACCATCCTCTTTGAGGAGACCTGGAGCCTTCCCGAGGGAGGCGCCCAGGCCGCCAATCCCTACGCCCTCAAGTATACCCTGAAGGCCACCAACGTCTCCCAGACGCCCGCCGTCCTGCGGGGCGCGGCCCTCTCCTGCGGCGCACTGCCCGACTTCCTCTCCAACGAAGCAAACACCACCTTCTCGCGATACTTCTCCGGTTGCGTGGCATACGGGCGCGTCTCCAAGAACGACGCCAAGACCCTGGACAAGAAAGACATCACCAAGAAGCTCACCGTCGAGAAGCAGAACCAGTATCTGCAGACCCCCGCCAACTGGGTGGGCGTCTCCTCGAAGTATTTCCTCTTCGCACTGCGCGACGTGCAGTGGGAGGGCGGCGCTCCCGCGGTCTTTGCGGGCTTCGCGCCCTCGCAGCCCCGCGAGCTATTACCCACGGAGTGCTTCAGCGCGCAAGCGGTGTTGCCCGAGATGTCCCTGATGCCGGGCGAGAGCCGGACCCTGACCGTCTCCGGATACGCGGGTCCCAAGAGCTACCAGATGCTGGAGCCAATGGGACAGGGGCTACCCTCCATCCTGAACATGGACCTCTTCTTCTTCTGGCACTACGACTGGATGGGCTGGCTGTGCAAGATGCTCCTGAAGGCTCTCAACGGCATTGCCGGATGCTTCTCCCCCTCCTTCGCCTACGGCCTGGCAATCATCCTCATCACCGTGATCGTGAAACTGGTCTTCCTGCCCTTGGCCTGGAAGAGCACCCGCAGCATGAAGAAGATGAGCGCCATCCAGCCTCAGCTGAAGGAACTCCGCGAGAAATACAAGGATGATCCCCAGCGGATGTATTACGAGCAGCAGAAGCTCTTCAAGGAGAACAACGTAAGCCAGACTGGCGGCTGCCTGCCCATGCTGGTGCAGATCCCCGTATTCTTCGCAATGTTCAATACCTTCCGCGGCGCCATCGAAATCCGCAACGCCGGATTCCTGTGGGTGGACGACCTCTCCATGCCCGATCCCATCTTCGGACTGCCCATCCACCCCCTGGCGATCCTCACCGGCGTCACCATGTTCATCCAGCAGAAGCTGCAGCCCATGCCGGATCCCAACCAGGCGAAGATGATGAACATCATGTCCCTGGTCTTCGTGGTCTTCTTCTACAACATGCCCGCCGGTCTCACTCTCTACATGACCGTGAACCAGCTTACCTCCATCGCACAGATGCTCCTCTTCCGGCGACTGGAGAAGAAGGCCGCCGCGCAGCCGCCTGCCGCCCCCAAGAAGGCGAAGGCATAGAGAGCCCAGGCAGAATCCCCTTTCATTCCCAACCGAAACACACCCCTCCCTACAGGAAACCGACACCATGACACCGCAGGAACTTCAGACTCTGGCTAAGAAAACGCTAGAAGAGATGGTCAAACCCCTGGGCCTCCAGGCAGAATGCCAGATCGCCCCCAAGGGCGACAGCGAGGAGGGCGCCTTCGGCATCTCCCTCCAGGGACAGGACTGCGGTCGGATCATTGGTCGAAAGGGCCAGACTCTGGAGGCCCTGGAGCTCATCTTCAACCGGATCATGAAGCGCCACGACGAAGACGCGCCCTGGATTCCCCTGGAAATCGATGGCTACACCACCGGCAAGACCGGCGATGCACCCCACCGCGGCGGAAAGGACGGCCGGCGCTTCCAGCTGGACGACGAGACTCTGGACCAGCTCACCCACATGGCGAAGGACTGCGCGAAGGAGGTCAAGCACTGGAAGAAGAGCCGCAAGCTGGGACCCTATCTGCCTGCGGAACGCCGCGCTATCCACACCGCGCTGAAGGACGATCCGGATGTGACCACGAACTCCATCCCCGCCCCCGAAGCCGGCGAGCGAATGAAATACGTAGAGATCCTCCTGAAATAGCGATTCTTCCTTCCGAGGAGACTGGCAAGGCCGTCTGACACCATCTGGCAGACGGCCTTCCGCGCTTTCTGGGGAAAATCCCCCACACCACGGCCCTTTCCTCCTCCGAAACACCTGCATTTTCAAAAAGAACCGGATACGGGCATGATATTATCCCCGTTTCCGGAAGATCCCCCCTTCCCAAATCCCCGCTAACAGAGAGAAGCAGCGGACATCCCGCCTGCCTGCGACTCCCCCTCCACCCATTCCACTTCCATGCTATCCGGCAAATACATCGTCGTCGGAACCATTGCCGACGATCCCCTGGCCCTGGACATCGCACACTACATGCGACAGGAGACGGACATCTCCGATATCCTGGCCTTCAAACAGTTCGCCAACACCGAATTCTGCCCCCGCTTCATCAGCGACGAGTCGGATTTCGACCATATCGGCTACGGACTGACAGGGAAGACCGTCATCATCGTCTCCTCCTGCAGCGGACAGCATACCCGTAACGCCCGCGCCATGCGGAATTTCCTGGTGGCACGCGCCGCAAAGGACAATGGCGCCGAGCACGTGATTTTGGTGGAGCCCGATCTCTTCTACAGTGCACAGGACCGTGGTCCCCGCAAGGAACACGGACACGTGGCCTTCGAGCGCACGCCCGCCGACTACAAGAAGTTCGATGGACAGCCCTGGAGCGCAATGCTTTATGCACAGCTCCTAAAGACCAGCGGCGTGGACGCCGTCCTCACGGTCCACAATCACTCCGTGGCCGTTGCCGAGCTCTTCGAGAAGATCTTCGACGGGAATTTCTTTAATCTCTCTCCCGCGAAGCTCTACGCCAGCTACTTGGCGAATCACGCCAGCCTTACGCAGACTGGCGAATCTGACAAAGGACTGGTCATCTGCGCTCCTGACAAAGGCGCCATGCCCTTCGCCAAGAAGGTCTTCGAGGCCTACAAGAAGGAGACCAACGGCATGCTCCTGAAGGGCGAGCCCAGCTTCCTCGTCATGAGCAAGGAGCGCACTGGCGAGCGCCAGGTCACCATTAAGGCAGCTGATACCAGCCCCACCGCCCTGGAAGACATCGCCGGACGCGAGGTAGTGGTCTGCGACGACATGGTCCGCACTGGCGGAACCATCGTGGCATGCTGCAAGCAGCTCAAACAGGCAGGCGCCGCACGCGTCCTCTTCGTGGTCACACACTTCAACTCCTCCCAGGAGGTCAAGGAAAACCTCAATGACGAGGTGGTCGACGACATCATCACCACAGATACCCTCCCCAACATCCTTAACCGGGATATGCAGGGACGCCTCCGCAAGAAGATGCTCATTCTCAAGATCTCCCGCTGGATCGTCAATGTCCTCCGCAACAAGATCCTGAAGCTCAATCTCCCGGAATACATCCCCGCCTATACCGTGGATATCTCCCGGAAAAATCCCTACTGGGCAGAAAACCAGGATCTGAGAGACAATCTGTAAAATACAGAACAATCCCTGACACAAAAAGGACCCTTCGATACTATCGCCGGAGGGTCCTTTTGCGTACCAGCACTCTCCGCAAAAACGGACTATTCAATATTACGTATGCGCGTACGCGCGCGCGCATGCGCACGGGCCCTGTCCCCCTCCCTTACCGCTCCCCATGAGCGTAACCCCCCAGACAAGTTCTGCACTTCCACTCTTTTCAAAGTCATAGAAATTGTAATTCTTGTGGATTTGCAGCCCCCTCCTTTGGTAGTCTTCTACAACACTATGCCATGAAAAGCATAGTATGAAAGGAAGATCTCCAAAGGAGGTCGGGGCCTCGCCCCCCGCACCCCCCGAATACTTTAGAGAAGCAATGGTTTTCGAAAATTCTAGGGTAGCGGAGCACGGTACCGTATAAACTACCCACTAGCCACTGGCGGCTAGCCACTAAATAAGGGGTCCTGGGGGCGGCTTTTCACCGGCGTATTTAAAACCAGAACGGGCCATGGAAAAGCATAGAATGAAAGAAAAATCTCCAAAGGAGGTCGGGGCCTCGCCCCCCGGACCCCCCGAATACGTTAGGGTAGCGATAGTTTCCGAAAATTCTAGGGTAGTGGGGCACGGTACCGTACCGCCGCTTCCAGCAGCGGAAGAGCGCCGCAGGCACCCTATAAACCTTCTCCATACTACCTGCTCCCTTCTACCTTATCATCAGAGGAGTCCGGGGGGCGCAAGCCCCGACCTCCTTTGATAGTCTTCTACTGTAAAAAACGCCAATTTCCCTGCATCCTGACAGAATCGGACTCCACGGACATTCGGATTCTGTTGCCTTATCATTAGAATTACACTACACTACATATATCCTTCCCTCTTGAACCAGTGTGATTTGACCTCATGATTGGATTTTCTGATTATATTAGGCTTGGTTTTCTGGCCCTGGTGGCAGTGTAGTTTAGTAAATCTGTACATTACCTGTAGAAAACTTGTTCATTTCCCTGTAAATTTCGTTGTACATAAAGTTCTGAACGGTTTGTCTACGGTGGAATTGACAGAGTTTTCTACAACTAAAAGCTCTTCATTTGCAAAGGGATTTAGCACTTATGAACAGGAGTGTCGATCCCTATTATTACTGGATTCTTAAAAAATAAACAACCCATAGGAAGGCTGTCAATGAAATTTGTCGTCAACGCGGAAAAGTTCCAGAGTGCGGTTCGTCGGGTGATGAGTGGCGTGTCTGCGAAGACGTTGAACGCCATGTTGAACAACATTTTGATCGAGGCGGAGGGAGACACGGTTCATCTGACCACCTACGACATGGAGATCCGGATTCGGACGGCGGTGCCTGCCGTTGTGGAGGAGACGGGTCGGACGGCGATTCCCGCCAAGAAGTTCAACGAGGTCGTGAGTGTGTTGCCCATGGGCGACCTTCGCTTTGAGATTGTGACTTCCGGCAACGAGGAGAATGCGCAGAAGGCTCGTGTGCAGTGCCAGAAGTCCAAGTACGACCTGAATGTCCAGAATGCGGATGGCTTCCCGGCGGCGGAGCCCTTCGTGGAGGACTGGTCTTTTGGCGTGGGCGGGAAGGATCTGGTGGACTGCCTCTGCAAGACCTTCTATGCCCGCAGCAACGACGAATCACGCGCGGCGCTGAATGGCGTCCTGGTATCCTTGCAGGGCGGCATGCGGACCATTGCGGCCAGTGATGGTCGTCGTCTGGCATTGGTGCAGACGAACATGGCCGCGCCTGCTGCTGCAGCGGGCGAGGGTGGCGATGCCTCGTCGGTTGCGGAAGCCACCCGTGAGGGTTCGTTCATTCTTCCCAGCAAGGTGGTAGGCGAGTTGATCCGCAGTGTGGATCAGAGCAAGAGCGTGGTGGTTCATCTGAGCCAGAACATGGCGCTCTTCGAATTGGGCGATACCATTGTCACCAGCAAGCTAGTGGACAAGGCATACCCCAATTTCCGCTCTGTCATTCCCTCGGAATTCCGGAGCGTGGTGAATATCCCCAGGGCTCTTTTCGCTGATGTGTTGAACCGCATTCGGAAGGTGGTCAGCGAGAATGAGGATGGCAGCTCCATCAAGCTGACTATCGACAAGGATGTCATGAAGATCTCCGCCTCCTCCCAGGAATACGGCGCGGCAGAGGAATTCGTGGATGTCCAGCTGGAGGGCGATCCTATGGAGATCGACTTCAACCCCCAGTATCTTTCGGATCCTCTGAAGTCCCTCTACTGCGACTTCTTCCAGATGAAGTTCAATGACAAGACCACCCCCGTGGAAGTCACTGGCGATCCCGGCTTCATCTACATTCTCATGCCCATGAGAAGCTAGAAATGGCAATTTAACGGAAAAATTTTCCGGTTTTGTCTTGATTTTCTCGGGATTTTTGTTAAAATTAGACCGAGACAATGTGATTTTTCCAATGGACGGGTTGCGCCCTGCTCCCGCCTCCATCTAACCAGGCGCTTGTGCCGCAATCTCTTATAGGGAGGCGGAGGCAAGAGCCACATCCCCCACCCCCTCTATGACTCCTTCCTGGAAATCCCTATTCTCCACCCTGCTATTGGCTGCCGTGGTCACCTTCTTTCTTGGAAGTGGCGCGTTTGTTCCGTCGATCCAGGCTCAGGAGGGCGAGGAGGTAACGGAAGAAGTCCTCGAGAACACTGAGGAATTCGTTGACGAAGAGTTATCCGAAGGCGAGGAAGGCACTGAGGAAGTCGTCGTGGCTCCCGAAGTGAAGGGTCCTGATCCGGATGCCAAGGGCGCTCCCGCCACTCCCTACATGCATGGTAGCAGTGATGAGAAAGCCACCTTCATTGGCCTTTCCACTTTGGTTGACAAGGACCAGAAGGATCTCCTAACTACGGACTCCACCTTCCCCCTGGAAGGCGAGAATACGGGCGTGGTCGTTCTCTCGAGCAAGAAGGTTCGTCTGGGCAATAGCGTCCTGGATGCTGAGACCATCATGGAGAACCGCGGCGATGTCCTCCGCTTCCATATCTGGATCAAGGCGGACGGCGTCACGGCAAAGGATCACCTCTGGACTCAGGCACCCGGTGTCACGCTGGATCTCTATGACGACAACGGGAATCCGGTTGCCTCCGCTACCGGCGCTTTCAAGACCCGCGGTACCTATCCCTGGCACAACTACTACGTGGACCTTGAGATTCCCCGGAATTTGTCTCTGACCAGCACCAAGCGCCAGGCCTCCAAGGAGGACAGCCTTCTGGCGGCATTGGGTCTGGGAAGCCAGACAGAGAGCAACCAGCCTGGTCTTTATCTGACTCTCTCCTGCCTCAGCGCAGAGGGAACTGCCTCCTTCGCGGCGCTCTCCTACGAGCGCATTTCCGCTCGCGATCGTTTCCCCAAGAAGGAGATTCTGGATGATGCCACTGCCACTTTCGCTCCCAATCCCGAGTTCGATGAGCTTCCCATGCTGCTCTACTACGGCTTGGACGTGAAGCTCCCCTGGCGCTTCCTGGATGGCAACAAGAGCTTCTCCAGCATCCGCACGGTGGGTGGTCTGAAGAGCTACCTGGCTCAGGCGAAGAACGACTGGTTCCACATTCAGAAGGGCGTGGCAATGCTGCCTTACCTCTTCGTGACTGCCAATACCCTCAAGCTCACGGATGGCTTTGAGGATGGCTGGCTGGAGGCACTGCGCCAGGAGTTGGAAGGTGCCCAGGATCCCGTTACTGGCTTCTGGAAGGTGGACGATGTGCCGAATCTGCTGGGTACCTCCGCTCTGGCACGCCACTGCTTCAGCCCCGTTCAGCCTGCTCATACCGATGCCGAGGTCATTCCCACTCCCTGGAATGCCTGCGGTCCTGACGCCACTCTGAAATACGGCCGTCAGATCATTCGTGCATTGCTGGAGCAGCAGGTGGGCACCACCGGTGCCTGGAATTCCCTGGCATTCCAGCCTGAGGAAGTAGGCAAGGACATCCGGGGTACTCGCACGGAGCTTCTCCCCACCACTGCCGCCGTGTGCCTTTTGGCTCAGGCACGGGATACTCTCCAGCCTGACGAGGCAGAATACATCCAGGCCGAGGACGCCATTCAGAAGGCATACGAATACGCCCTGGATACCTTCGTGCTGCGCAACCAGAATCTCTGGCGCGAGAACAACCCTCAGGGCAGTGTGGCAGCCTCTCCCACGGGAATGCTGGAACTCATCAATGCCACCCGTGTCCTGGAGCATCGAGTAAACGAGGATCTCCCCGCTCCCGCAGTGACCTGCACCCGCCGGAGCAACTCCTCCAGCAGCTTCGAGCGCGCATACGTGACCTGGGAAAAGCCCGAGCGCGGACTGGTCTCCGTGAGAATCTACGCGGCTCCCGAGGAGTTCAATCCCGCGCTGCTCTCCGAAAAGCACCTCATTGGCGTCATTGAACGACCCAATGCCTCTCCCAAAAATCAGGATCCCCTCATGCTGGCTTTCCGACTGGCGACCGCCGCACGGAATGCCTGGGGGATCGCCCCCCGCGATCTGGGCGCTGATTACCTGGCCGGAAAATTCGACCAGATGGCCCAGTATCTGGGTGGAACCAAGAACTTGACGGCAGGAACTGCCGGCGAGAAATCCGTGACCATGAACGTCTCTTCTCCCCTCGCCTTCGGCTATACCGAGGACGAAGTGGAGAGCATACCCATAAAAGTCTACGCAGTGGGTGTGGCCGCCAACGGCGAAGTCACCCGCTGCATCCCCCTAGATGCCGAAGCCGAAGAATAGCGAGACGCTGTCTTTTCCGGCTCCACTTCCCCGTGGAGCCCGAATGTAGAAGGAGACCGCCGTCACCCCGGATTTTCACCCGAAATCCGGAGGACGGCATTTTCCGCCTCTTCTAACCATCCGAAAAATTCCCCCCTATTTCCTGATAAACGGCGCATAAAATCGCTGTGCAAAAGGAAACCATGTGGAGCGATTTCGGAGGGAGTTTTCCCAAGCCCAGCAAGTCAGAGCTAATCTTTTTATTCGGCGGGAGGTTTGCCAACCATGACCAGCCGCCATTTCACATTGGTGGAACTGCTGACGGTGACGGTCGTTATGACCATCATCATCGGAGCAACAGTCCCCGCATATAATCGCATTATGACGGGCAATGCCGTCTCCTACGGCAACCGCCTGATTACCTCCGAGCTCAATATGGCTCGGACTTACGCCTGCCAGAAGCGCAGAGCCATTGCCGTCCTCTTCGCAAGCCCCGATATCACCTATAATCCCGATGTGGATGAACCGGTGGCACTGCGCGCTTATCGTTGCGCATACGTGGAAAAGTCCGGCAGTGACTGGAATTTTGTGGAGTGGGTGGAGCAGTCCCAATGGAAGTTCCTCCCCCGGGGGGCTTTCTTCGCGACCACGGATGCTACTCAGTCTGATGCAAAGGACGCCGACCATGGCTTCCGCGGCTCCGCGACAGTCAAAGACGTCTATGATGGCATCCTGAAGTCCGACGGAGAAAACTTTGAGGAGAGCGAGAATCCGCTCTTCCATGGCAAGAAGAATTTCAAGTTTGCGGTCATCTTCCGCCGGAATGGCCGGCCGGTCACTACCAATGGCTCTCCCCGGGTGCAGGTTCGCCAGGGCGTCGTGACGGGGAATACCGACGACGAGGGCATGATTGCCAAGCTGAATGCGGACAACTATCTGGTGGCGCAGCTGAACCGGTATACTGGTGCGGTGATCACCAAGAGCCCCGAGGACTATTAACCAGGAGGAGCAACCATGGAAAAGAAACTCTTCAGACGTTGCTTCACACTGGTGGAGGTGCTCATTGCCATGGGCATCTGCGTCATAGGCATCTGCAGCATCATGGTCTTCTTCCCCGTGGGGGCAAATGCCTCCCGGAATGCCGCCATGTCTAACGCCACCTCCCTGGCCGCCGATCAGATCCTCTCCTTCGTGCGCACTTGCATCGAATCCGATCAGAGTACAAACGGATGGGTCGCTTTTAAATACTTCACGGGGTGGAATCCTGTGGCGCCAGGGAGTTACACGGAGGGCTCGAAACAGAAGCCAGAGCCCGAGTATCGCGAGAACAACAAGTCTAGCGAACTTGAAAACGAAGCCAAGAATGGCAAGCTTAATGACATCATGAAGAATGCCATTGAGACCATTT
>CAZMWS010000027.1:0-11509 GCA_964570085.1 uncultured Lentisphaeraceae bacterium
GGGGGTTCGGCGAGCCGAAACCCTGGCCGAACTTCCTCCTTCCTCCTTTTTTGCGCGGCCTCTTCGCCCGCGTTATTTTCCTCGCTTCAGGCGTTTTGCGACGCCGGAGGAGACGCCCTGGAGGAATGTTTCTTCTTCCTTCGGTGTGAATTCCGCGTTATTGCGATATGCCTGGAGGATGGTCTC
This sequence comes from uncultured Lentisphaeraceae bacterium, assembly GCA_964570085.1. Taxonomy (GTDB): domain Bacteria; phylum Verrucomicrobiota; class Lentisphaeria; order Oligosphaerales; family Oligosphaeraceae; genus UBA1724. Next base: position 187 of record CAZMWS010000027.1, read on the forward strand.
CCATTCTTCGTGGGGGAGGTGTTTCATGCCCAGGAGATAGAATCCGACGGAGACCATATTTCGGATGGCGCCGGGGAGATAGCGGTGATGGTAGAGTCGTGTGCGGTCGTTGTCGATATAGCAGAAGCCGTCCTGTCCCTCGGTCCAGAAGTAGTTTGCGGGATGGCAGTCGCCATGGACGAAGCCGGCCTTATGGAGCCGTGCCAGTTCTCGTCCCAGTCGCAGGAGCATCTCCTGGCGTGCCTGTCCCTGGAGGGGGATTCCGCCGCGGGCGCCGCAGAGGTAGTCGGCCACCAGTCGACCACGGGCCTCCTGGGTGACAAGCACATCCACGGGGCGTCCCCAGGGGCGCCAGGGTCGGAACCGCGCGGCCAACAGGACCTTCGGTGCCAGGAAGCCATGGGACTCCAGTTCACTGTGGATATGGAGGATCCTCAGTGCCTGGGAGGGACGGAAGCGCCATTTCAGGGAGGCGAGGGGCTTCTCGTGGTCATCGCCCAGTCCCCATAGGACTTTCAGATAGAGTGCGGGGGCGTTGTCGCCTTCCGGAGAGGAGAGTCTTGCGATGCGTCGCAGTCGGAAGGCGCGGATGGTCTCTCCGGGAGTGCTCTGGATCCACTGGGTCAGGTCATCCAGGGGGAGGAATTCCCCCTGTGGGGCGACCAGACCCCGCCACCCCTTTGCTTGGAATGTATGATAGGTTTTTAGCATTCCTTGCCTTCCAGAAGATCCACGATGGCGTCGGTGCGGCGGCAGAAGTCCTGTGTCGCCGCATACTCACGGGTGCGCTTCGCGTGTTCGGGGAGATTCGGCAGGATCTCCTTCAGTGCCTGGTTCAGGGCCTCCTGTCGGAAGGGCTCGGGGATGACGGGCATTCCGGTGGGCTCCACGAAATTCGAGAATCCGCAGATGGCGGTGCATAGCACGGGAAGGCCATTCGCGATCGCCTCAATGAGCACGGATCCCGCGCCCTCGGAGCGCGCGGCGTGGATCAGCAGATCCGCCGCCAGATAGAGTGCGCCCACGCTGGGACGCGGCGGCAGGGCGATGACCTGCTCTTGGGGAAGACCCGCCTTCTTCGCGAGTTTTAGGAATCCCTCGGAGATCCCGCGTCCGATGAGCACCGGCCGGCAGCGCTTTCGCAGGTCTTCGGGGAGTGCGGCGACGGCGGAAAGGGCGCGATCCACGCCCTTCAGACGTAGTCCGGAGCCCACCATCAGGAGCATGAACTCGTCGTCCTGGAGGCCCAGGGACTGGCGTTCTTGCTGCCGGAGCCTCTGTTGTTCCTCTTTCGATGCGGGAGGCAGGCTCCCGGTATCCATGCCCGGAGGAAGGACGAGGAAGCGTTCTGAGGGGAGACCGTATTCCCGTTGGAAGTCCTGGAGTTGTCGTTGGCTGAGAAGGAGGATCTTCTTTGTCTCGGGGCAGAGGAGAGTCTCCTTTTCCTGACGAAGGAGTGTGCAGTAGCGGGGGAGGAGTCGCAGGAGTCCTCCGAGAGTCCGGCGTTTCAGAAGCCCCTTCATGCATTCGTCACCGGCAAAATAGAATTCTGCGCCGGGAATGCGGTTCATGGCGAGCTCGCCATCGTAATGGCCCCTGGCGCGCTCGTCGGCGATCATCTTGCCAAATTGCGCCATGCGGCCCAGGTTTGTCCAGGCTTTAGGCTCGGGGAGGAGCTTGATTTCCAGACCAGGGAGGTCTTTCGGACGGGGGGCCTCCCAGCGTGTGGTGCAGAAGACCACCTGGTGTCCTCGCTGGCAGGCATTCCGTGCGACGCGGAGGGCGTCCATCTGGAGTCCGCCTGCGGGAAAATACCGGTAGATCGAGAGCAGGAATCGCATGGGGATCTACCAGAGGATGGCTTCTGCGGGGAAGACGGGTCCTTCTTTGCAGGAGCGCAGGTATCGCCAGCCCTCGGGGGAAGAGGCGTCCTTTCCTTTGACCACGCAGCCGAAGCAGGCGCCCACGCCGCAGCACATGCGCTCGTCCAGGCTGACTTCGCAGCGGCAGGAGGGATTCTTCTCGGCGATTTGCGCCACCGCCTTCAGCATGGGTCGGGGACCGCATGCCATGAGGAAGGCATCGGGGTGCTGTTTGAGCTCCTCCTCCAGGAGCACGGTGACGAAGCCCGGCTGTCCCAGGGAGCCGTCGTTGGTGGCGATCTCCACTTTGCAGCCCAGGGCGGCGAATTCGTCCGCCAGGAGGATATCGCCTTTGGAGCGTGCGCCCAGCAGCACGGTGGGCTTCGGGGCGTCTGCGGGGGTGCTGTGTGCGGTGAAGAGCATGGCGGCGCAGCCGTATCCGCCGCCCAGGAGGATGGTGGGTCGGTCGGTGGGGATGGGAGAGAAGCCGTGTCCCAGGGGACCCAGGATATCCAGGATATCGCCCTCGTGGCATTGCGTCAGGGCGTCGGTGCCGGCGCCCACCACCTTGTAGACCAGGGTGAGGACCTCGCCGTTGACGTCGCAGATGCTGAAGGGTCGGCGGAGGACATGTGCCTCCAGGGAGGGGACGGCCACCTGCACGAATTGTCCGGGGCGGGCGGCAGCGCAGATCTCGGGTGTCTGGAGACGAAGTCGCCAGTAGCTCTCCTGGAGGTGTTCCTGTTGGAGGACGGTGGCGGGTGCCTGAATGAGTGTATTGTCCTGAGACATTTACTGGATTCGCTTGCGGTTCTTGCGTCGGATGGCTCCGGCTTGGATCTCCCGGAGTGTCTTCTTGTCGGGCCAGCCGGCGCGCTTGGCGTAGCACTCCAGGAAATGGAGGCTGATCTTGTCACCGAAGCGTTTCAGGAGGCTGTAGGTCATTTGGGCGAGGTTTCGCTGTTGCTGGTACTGTCGGACGGCGGCGGGGGGCACCCACGTGCGGTCGTTGTCCAGATAGGCGATGCTCCGCTTGGATTCGTCGTAGCAGAGATTCCGGAGGATGCAGTCGCCGTGTGCGAAGCCGGCGCGGTGGAGTCGATGGATTTCCACGGCGAGCATTTCTGCCAGTCGATGTGGCGTCATGCCGGCAGGCAGGAAGTCCCAGAGATTGGGCAGGGGGAGTTCTGCGGAGATGAAGAGATCGCGGGGGATGATTCCCTTGCGTTTGCGGACGGCCAGGATGGGCTGCGGGCAGAGGAAGCCCCGCCGGAGCAGTGCCTGTGAGGCATCCCAGGTCTCGATGGCGCGGGAACCCCGGAAGACCCATTTGCACCAGGAGAAGAGGTCCCGCAGATGCATGCCGGCGTCCGTCAACGCCCGGATGTCCTTGATGTATACCACACCCAGACTGGTCTCCACACGCCGCACATCCCGGCAGTCGTAGCTCACAATGAGCTTCCCCGGATGGTGCGTCAGCCAGTTGTCCAAGTCGGCGAAGTACTTCGCCCACTTCTCGTCGGCAACGTAGCCCTTCCAGCCTCGGCTGCGAAAACGGATCCCTTGCTCTGTCATGGCGCGTCCTCCTCTGGGGTTCTATTGGGTGGAAATCAAGTCGGAAAACACAAGAGGGAAAAAACTCGTGTCCTCCACGGAATGCTCGGGACGAATCCGACAGCGCCTTAATCAGAGGCGCTGGCGGAGCCGTCCGGTTCGGTCTCTTCGGGAAATGGTCTCGGTATGGGGATGACACGACAATGCCCCGCGGGGGCAAGGGAATGTCATTCTTGTCGGCGGGGCACTGGGGTCTCTTCAAATGGAAGGAAGGATGCTTTCTTCGTGGCCGGAAGGAAAATTCTGTTTCGAGGTCAGGAAGGCGTGGGGGAAACGGCGGCGGATTTGTCGTTTATTGTAACTTCTTCTAAATCAATGAGTTACGATAGCTCTTCAAATCCGCCGCCCGAGTCTTGACGTGTTGTTGTTCTTATCGGGTCACGAACTCGGTGGGAGTCAGGCCGGTGGAGCGCTTGATTTCGCCGCAGTGTCCGTCGGCGTAGACGGCGTTGATGGCGTCGTTGTGGATCCAGGTGGTATCGGTGGAGGAGGTCTGGACCAAGTAGTTCACGCCGTAGTCGGTATCCAGGTTCACAGCCATGGAGCCTCTCCAGTTGTCATCGCGGCTAGCGGTATTCTGGAGATTGTTGCAGGGAGTGAAGGCCTTCCAGATGGTGAGAGGAGAGCCGATGTCGCCCCAGTGGTCGCAGTTTGCGTCGCTGACCAGGATGCAGCTAGAGGAGTACTTGATGCGGCTGTTCTTGTTGGCGCGAGAGGTCGTCTCGCCCTGTGCCTTGCCCCCAGTCACACCGGTGATGTCGGTGATGAGGGGGTTGGTGGTGTAGGAGGAGCTGATGTTCTTTTCGAACTTGGTGGAGCCGTCGAACATGCTGGAGGAGCAGGAGAAGACGCTGCGCAGGAGGGCCTCACCGCTGACGTCGAGCTCCAGGCCAAGGTAGGGGTAGAGGAGCGCAGTCCATGCCACGTTTCTGGTGGTGCCGGTCTTGTCCTTGGTTCTACCGAAGGCGACGGGGTAGTTGCTCTTGTTGTCGTCGCTGTAGTTGATGAAAGCCACACCGATGTTCTTCAGGTTGCTCAGGCAGCTGGTGCTACGGGCCTTTGCGCGGGCGTTGTTGACGGCGGGCAGGAGGAGTCCGGCCAGGATGGCGATGATGGCGATGACGGTGAGCAGTTCGATGAGGGTAAAGGGACGGGACTGTTTCATGGTTTTCAATCCTGTTTTAGAAGTGAGTTTGGTATTGTGGGAAGCAGGTATTTTGTCGGGGCTGTGGTGGCGTCTTTTCCGGGGAGAATCCCGCCGGAGGAGGCGTCTTTGGGTCTTCCAAGGGAAATTATAGTCAAAAAATCATGGGAAGGCAAGGGCTATCGCCAAAAAAGTGACCCGTGCAATGTAGTTTTTTTTGTGGGGATTTTCCCGGATTTTCTTAGGAAACCATGGAATTCCCGTGGTTTTTCTTTTCTGTGGGGGTGTTTAGGCGGGGAATTCCTGCTCCCAGAGCATGAGACAGTATGCGGCCCAGAGGAGAGGAGCGTGGTTTGCCTTTTCCTGGATGTGTTGAAGGGCGGCCTTCTGGAGGGCCTTTTGGTTTATCAGACCGTGGGTATCCCATTCCGAATGGGAGTCCACCATCTTGAGGAGTTTTTTCTGGAGGGGTCCCCGGAACCAGTCTGCCAGGGGGATCCCGAAGCCGCGCTTGGGGGTATTGAGAGTCTCCTGTGGGAGGAAGGGCGCGCCGATGGCCCGGAGGAGCCGTTTGGTTTCGCTGGTCGTGACGCGGTAGTCTGGGGGCAGGGAGAGTGCGAAGTCCGCCAGATCGCGGTCCATGAGTGGTGCGGAGAGCTCGATGGAGGATGCGCTGGCGGCGATGGTCTGTTTTCGGCAGCCGTCGTCGGGCAGGTAGTGGAGCAGATCCAGCAGATTGTAGCGGTCCATGACATCGGGGGTAGCGATCTCCCGGAGGTCCTTCTTCCACTGCTCCAGGTAGGGTGGCGTCACGGGATCCCTCAGGATGCCATTGCGCCAGGAGTCGGAGGTGGTCTGCTGGAAGGTGGCGTAGGCGCGGAGGGGGGATTTCGCGAAGATATCCAGTGCGCGGGAGAGGGTGCCCAGCGTGGAGCGGTTGTCGCGGGAGGAGGGCAGGGGAAGCCGGACCAGTGTGGCCAGCGCGCGGGAGAATGGCTCCAGGGGGAGCGGCACGCGGTGTCGGTAGAGCATTGCCTGGTAGCGGCGGTATCCGCCGAAGAGCTCGTCGCCGCCGTCGCCGGTAAGCAGTGGCAGGTCTTCGGCATCGGGGTGGCTCATGCAGAGTGCGCATGCCAATAGGGAGGAGTCGCCGAAGGGCTCGGCGGCGCGCTGGATGAGTGCGGTCATGCGGGAGAAGTCCCGTGCGGTGGCCTGTACCACGGAGAAGGGCACTTGCGCTTTGTCGGCGGCCTTGCGCGCCAGGGCGCTTTCGTCGTAGGCGCTTTGGAGGAAGGAGACGGTGAAGGCGTGGAGGGGCAGTTCCGGGAAGTATTTCCGGATCATTCCCAGGAGGGTCCCGGAGTCGATGCCGCCGGAGAGCATGATTCCCATGCTGCGCTTGCCGTGGAAGCCCCGCTGCAGTGCCTGGTGGATGAGCTCCTCGCCGTGGTGGCAGGCGTCCTCCCAGGTGGGGATGGGGTCGCCCTCCTGGTAGAAGCGGGGGCGCCAGAAGGGGGTGTGGGTGACGGTGCCGTCTTTGGCGAAGGCGGTGATATGTCCCGCGGGGATCTCCAGGATATCCCGGAAGAGCGTCTTGGGTGCGGGGATATAGCTGAGGGAGAGGTAGTCGGCCAGGGCCTGGTGGTCGACGGCGCGGGAGAGTCCGGGCAGATGCGCCAGATTCTGGAGTTCTGCGGAGAAGAAGACCTTCTTGCCCAGGCGGGTGGCGAAGAGCGTGCGCTGCCCCAGGGGATCCCGGACCAGGAGGACATTGCCCTTTTCGTCTACGCAGACGGCCAGGTAGGGTCCGATGACATTATCCACCGTCTTTCCCAAGTCGCCGGTTTCCTGCCAGCGCTTCAGCAGGAGTTCCGCCTGGGAGAGATAGGCCTCGGAGGGATCCTTGGGGGCCTTCCGCCAGCGTTCCAGGGCGAAGGTCCTGCCGCGGAAGAGCACCTGCCTGCCGTCATCGCCTTTTGCGTAGGTGACATTGGAGGCCTGGAGGTAGGCGAAGTCTCCCTGGAGGAGATACGCGTCCCGTTCGCGGGGGAGGATATTCTGGAGGAGTTCCAGGTCCTGCGGGGTCTGGTCGGCCTGGATGGATCCGAAGAAGAGGAACATGGGTCTCGAGAGGCTTCGCCTCCGCTTCCTCTGGCGTGTTACACGCGCGGAGGGGTGCAGGGGGCGTCCGCCGGTTTGCAGGCGGAGGGAAAAGGAGGGGGTGCGGTCGGTGCCAGAAAAGCGGAAGGCCCCGTTTTCTTCTGCAGTGAGAGGAATACGGGGCCGGGAGTCGTTCGGATATTGTCGGGAGGGTATTGGGTGGCGCCTACTTGTCTTCCTTGTCGGAGACCTTCAGCTTGCGCACCATGTCGGCCAGCTCGGTGCCGGCGCGGAACTTCACCACCTTGCGGGCGGGGATCTTCACGGGCACGCTGGGATAGCGGGGATTGCGGCCCATGCGCTGGCGCTGGGTCACGATCTCGAATACGCCGAAGCCGCGCAGCTCGATGTGTCCGCCATTGGCCAGCACGTCACAGAGGGTATCCAGCATCGCCTTCACTGCCTCGAAAGCGGCGCTCTGGGTGATTCCGACGCGCTCCGCCACGGCGTTGGCGATCTTGCGCTTGGTCATAGTCTGGGTCATGGGATTCTTTCTCCTGGGAATTCTTGTTGCCTCCGGGCCGACTTGTGCGGGGAGGAGTTTCTGCGGGACAACGGGTGTGGGGAAGCGGGGACGCGAAATCCCCCGCTGGCATGCACCCGGCGGTCCGCCGGCGCGTCTTCTCGTCTGCCGGATTTGGCGGGTGGGGAGAGCGGCGGTTGCCGCGGGAAGAGGCCCCTGGATTCCGGGAATGGGGAGTCCGGGGGAAGCGGAATGGTCTCCAATATAATCACGGAAAGTCATTCCCGGCGTTATGCTTCCGGGAAATCCGGAAAGAGGTTCCGGATTCCCGGTCGCGGCGCGTTTTTCTGTGTGTGGGGATCAGTTCGGCAGAGTCAGGGAGATGGCCAGGGAGGCATCCACATCCTTGGCCAGCTTCTCCACCAGGTCCTTCGGCACCGGCTTGTCGGTGTAGAGGATGGCGAGAGAGCGGGTGCCCTCGGTGTTGTGGGGGGCGTGGATGTCCTCGATGTTGATCTGGGCATCGCCGCAGACCGTGGTGATCTTCGCCAGCACGCCGGGGCGGTCCTGGTATTCGGCCAGGAAGAGATTGCCCACGGGGCGCATGTAGATGTTCTCGAAGGTATTGATGCGGGAGACGATGAGCTTGTGCTCGGCCACGGTGCCGCGCAGGGAGGCCTTTCCGTTGGGGGTCTCCATGTCGATGGTCATGGCATTGCCGTAGTTCTTGCGCTCGTCGGCCTCGCGCACATCCAGGAGCACGCCGCTGGCCTTCAGGGCCGCGTCGGCTTCGTCGGGGGACTGCTTGGCGTCACCGGCGTTGTTGGTGAGGGCGGCGGTGATGGGTGCGGTGAACCACTTGGCGAAGGGCTTCAAGTTCCCGTAGTAGCTGCAGCGGATGGCGGAGACGGGGGTGTCGCCGATCATGGCCTTCGCCAGGGTGGCGAGTCGGAATGCCAGGTGCTGGTAGATGGGATCCAGACCATCGGGCAGGTCCTTGTTCACCACATAGCGGGTGATGCCCTGTTCGAAGTATTCCACCAGCTCCTCGCCGGCGCGCTTGGCGGCGGTGTAGTGCGCCTCGGTGGTATTGGCGCCCAGGTGGGGGACCATGATGGTCGCCACATCGGCGATGGTCTTGGGGCCGGGCACGTCGGCGGGATAGACGTCGTTGCAGTAGACCAGGCCATTTTCGGCCTTGGCGGCGCGCAGGTCGTCCTCCACCACAATGCCGGCGCGGGCGCAGTTGATGAGCACCAGGCCCTTCTTCGCCAGCTTCAGCAGATTGGCGCCGATGAGTCCGCGGGTCTCGTTGTTTTCGGGGATATGGAGGGTCACGTAGTCGGAGTTGCGGAAGACCTCCTCCAGGGTGGTCAGAGTCACATTCAGCTCGTCGGCGCGGCTCTTGGAGACGATGGGATCGTAGGCCAGGATCTTCATGTCGAAGCCCTGCGCGTGGCGCGCAACCAGCTGGCCGATATTTCCCAGTCCCACGATGCCCAGGGTCTTGCCGGTGATTTCGTGTCCCATGAACTTCTTCTTGCTCCAGCCGCCGGCGCGGGTGTCGATATCGGCCTCCACCAGATGGCGGGACGCCGCCAGCATCATGGCGAAGACCTCCTCGGCCACGGCATTGGCGTTGGCGCCGGGGGTGTTCATGACATCGATGTTCTTGCGGCGGGCATACTTGATGTCGATGGTGTTGTAGCCGGCGCCGGCGCGGACCACGGCCTTGAGCTGGGGCAGCAGGTCGATGATCTCGGGGGTGATCTTTTCGCTGCGCACGATGAGGGCCTCGGCGTCGGTGTTCGCCTGGCAGAGCGCCATCAGATCGGCCTCGCTGTCCTGGACCACGGCGTAGCCCTTCTGCGTCAGATAGTTGGCTGCGACCTTGTCCAGCTTGGTGGGAATCAGTACCTTTCTCATGTCAAATGAATTCTCCTAGATGGAGGGAGGGAGGGATTGCAAATGCGGAAATTGTTTTTGGGGGGCCTCGGTTGAGGCGAAAAACCCCGAAGGCTCCGGTGGTCTGGGATCCCCTCTTTCCTCCTAGTGTCCACCGGCGGCTGTCGGCGGGCATTCAGGAGTTGTGGGGATCAAGACGCGGGGCGCTCCGGGGTTTTCAGGAGTCGGGAACTAGTGTCCCAGGGCCTGCAGCAGGACGCCCGCGGCCACGGCAGAGCCGATCACGCCGGAGACGTTGGGACCCATGGCGTGCATCAGCAGGAAGTTCTGCTTGTCGTCCAGGAGGCCTTCCTTGTTCACCACACGGGCGGCCATGGGCACGGCGGAGACACCAGCGGCGCCGATCATGGGATTGATCTTTCCGCCAGAGAGCTTGCACATGATCTTGCCCAGGATGATACCGCCGGCGGTACCGATGGAGAAGGCGAAGAGTCCCAGCAGCAGGATGCCCAGGGTCTCCAGGTTCAGGAACTTGTCGGCGGACAGCTTGCTGCCCACGGTGAGGCCCAGAACCAGGGTGACGATGTTGCACAGGGCGTTCTGGGCGGTGTCGCTCAGGCGGTCGGTGCACATGGACTCCTTCAGCAGGTTGCCCAGCATCAGCATGGAGATGAGGGGCGCGGCGTCAGGCAGCAGGAAGCAGCACAGCAGAGTGATGACCAGGGGGAAGAGGACCTTCTCCAGCTTGGTGACGGGGCGCAGCTGCTGCATGCGGACCAGGCGTTCCTTCTTGGTGGTCAGGGCGCGGATGATGGGCGGGAAGATGATGGGCACCAGTGCCATGTAGGAATACGCGGCCACGGCGATGGATCCCAGCAGATTGGGGGAGAGTCGGCTGGAGAGGAAGATGGCGGTGGGGCCATCGGCGCCGCCGATGATACCGATGGAGGCGGCGTCCTTCAGGGAGAACTGGATGGGGGTCCACTCATTGAGGCAGACTGCCAGGAAGAGTGCGCCGAAGATGCCCAGCTGGGCGGCGCCGCCCAACAGAGCGGTCTTGGGGTTTGCGATGAGGGGACCGAAGTCGGTCATGGCGCCCACGCCCAGGAAGATGAACAGCGGGTAGATGCCCAGGTTCACACCCTCGAAGAGGATTCCCAGGATGCCGTCGGGACCGGCCATGCCAGCCAGAGGAATGTTACTGATGATGGCACCGAAGCCGATGGGCACCAGCAGCAGGGGCTCGAAGCCGCGGAAGATTGCCAGGTAGAGCAGCAACAGTCCCACGCAGATCATGATGAAGCGTCCCACGCCCAGAGTCCACTCCAGGCGGGTCAGGCTGATGAACTCGTTCAGACCAGTGGACTTCCACAGGTTCTTCAGCATGGTGCCGGCCTCGATCTTCACGCTGCCGGAGGGGGTTACGGAGTCGTGGCTGACCAATCCGGGGACTAGCACGCAGATCACGTCGCCGGGATTCAGGGTGTGTGCCAGCTGGAAGTTCTCGCCCAGCTCCTCCACGGTGGCGGCGATGCCCAGGCGCAGCTCAGGCTTGCTGCGGGAGGGGATGGTCTGGCCGGAGGGAGTGGTGTCGTAGGTGGACTTGATCTTCAGGATGGCCATGGAGCGGCCGGGGCGGTAGGTCTTGCCCTTGTTCAGGTTGGCCTGGTAGACCACGGCGGGGTTGGGCCACACGTATTTGACCACGATGCGGCCATTGTCCAGCTGCTCGCAGGCGAAGACGCCGTCGTTGGTCTGGAATTTCAGGGTGCCGAACTCCTCCTGCTGGATCTCCGCAGCGGAGACCTTGCCGGCGGGTGCGGCGCACGCGGCATCCTGGGCGAAGAGGGGCAGGCAGAGGGCCGCCAGCAGGACCGCGAACATTGTGAGGGAACTCTTTTTCATTGCTTACTCTTTCCTAAGTGGTAGAGGGCTTCAAGGGAAAACGGCTTCCCGCCGCTCCGGAAAGGCGGGGCGCTTGCACGGGGACTCTCCAACGATGGGGAGCCCCGGCGGCGAAGCGCTTCCCTTCCGGGACGGCGCGGACGGACTCCTAGATGTGGGCCACGACCTGGCCGTCGCTCAGGGTGTCGCCCACGGAGACGTCGATGGACTTCACAACGCCGTCCGCGGGGGCGACGATGGGCTGCTCCATCTTCATGGCCTCGATGACCA
>CAZMWS010000027.1:11519-14372 GCA_964570085.1 uncultured Lentisphaeraceae bacterium
GATCACCATGATCTCCTCACCGGCCTTCACGGCGTCACCCACGTTGGCGGTGATGCGGATCACCTGTCCGGGGAGGGGCACAGTGACGGGGGTTCCCTCGCCATTGCCGGCAGCGGGTGCGGCGGCGGGGGCGGCGGCCTGGGCGGCGCCGAAGGTGACGTTGTAGGACTTACCGTTGACGGTCACGGTGGCGGCATCGCCGGCGCCGGAGGCATTCACCTGGTAGGCGGTGCCATTCACGTTCACGGTCACGGGGCCGGCGGGAGCCGCCTTCTTGGCGGAAGCGGCCTCGGCGTAGCGCACGCCCATGGGACGCTCGCCCTTCAGGAACTTCAGACCCTTCGGGTTGCTGGACTCGTCGCAGGTGGCGATGATGAAGATGTTCTCGTCGGTGACGGGCAGGCCGTTCTCCTCCAGGACCTTCTTCGCGTGGGCGATGCCCTTGTTGGGATCCTTGTCGTTCAGGGCGCGGGGATCCTCAGTGGTGGGCTCCAGCTTCAACTGGGCGGCGGCCAGCTTCACGATCTCGGGATCGGGAGCGGCGGGGGTCTTGCCGAAGTATCCCAGGACCATCTTGCCGTATCCGGGAGTGATGGTCTTCCAGGTGCCCTGCATGACGTTGGCGAAGGCCTGCTGGAAGTAGAACTGGCTCACGGGGGTCACGCTGGTGCCGAAGCCGCCCTTCTCGACGACCTCGCGCATGGCGGAGACCACCTCGGGGAACTTGTCCATGCAGTTGTTGTCCCGCATCATCTGGGTGTTGGCAGTCAGGGCGCCGCCGGGCAGGGGGCACAGGGTGATGAGGGGATTGGTGGTCTTGGCTTCGGGCGGGATCATGTACTTGGACATGCACTGCAGGAAGACATCCTCCACCTTCATGATCTTCTCGGGATCCAGGTCAAGGGTGTATTCGGTGCCCTTGAAGGCGTGCCACATGGTCAGGATGTCGGGCTGGCTGGTGCCGCCGGACATGGGGCGCATGGCCAAGTCGATGATCTCCGCACCGCCCTCGATGGCCGCCATGTAGCACTGCACGGACATGTCCGCGGTGTCATGGGTGTGCATCTCGATGGGGCAGTCCTTCTTTCCGGCGGCGTCCAGGCGGGCGCGGGCGCCCTTGATGGTCTCGCGGATGACGGCGGGCGGGCAGGTGCCGCTGGCGTCCTTGAAGCAGAGGGAGTCGAAGTGCATGCCGCTCTCCAGGATCTTGTCCAGGATGCCCAGGTAGAACTTGGGGCTGTGGGCCTCGGTCTGCATGTTGGGAGGCAGGCCCATCATGGTGATGGTGGTCTGGTGCTTCAGACCGGCCTTGTGGATGCACTCGCCGCTGTAGCTGATGTTGCGGATGTCGTTGAGGGCGTCGAAGTTGCGGATGGTGGTCATGCCGTGCTTCTTGAACATCTTCGCGTGAAGGTCGATGATGTCGCTGGACTGGCTGGAGAGGCCCACCACGTTGACGCCACGGGCCAGGGTCTGCAGCTCCACGTCGTCACCCACGACCTTGCGGAAGGTGTCCATCATCTCGAAGGCATCTTCGCCGCAATAGAAGAAGGGGCTCTGGAACCGGGCGCCGCCGCCCACCTCCAGGTGTTTCCAGCCGGCCTCCACAGCCGCCTCGAGGGCGGGGAGGAAGTCCTTGGAGACCACGCGGGCGCCGATGACAGACTGGAAGCCGTCACGGAAGGAGGTGTCGAGGAAGCGGATTTTTTTCATGGATGCTTTTCTCCTTTGAAGTAGGAAAGGGGAGGGTGTTGGTTGATTTAGGGAGTGAATTGGAAAGGATGACTTGCCTCTGCTGCTCGGCTAGATGCGTCCGCTCTGGCGCAGGGCGGCGGCGATGACGGCCACTGCCTCGGTGTCGTCGGCCTTCTGGGCGGCGGGCTTCTTCTTGACGGGCTTGGTGGGCTCGGGCAACAGGTAGGCGTACTTGGCGGCTAGCTTGGCGAAATACTCCGTGATCCAGACCTGGATGAAAAGGAACACGAAGACGAATCCCATGCCGAAAAGCAAGAGGATGGCTGCACTGGCGAACATGGTTTAGATACTCCTTTGGGGGGATTTCTACAAGTACGGTTGGAAACGAAGGGAAGGGGGAGCCGCGGCCGGAAGGGGACTCTCCTTTATCCTGGTCTCCCAGACCTCGACGACGCGAAAAAAACACCCCTGACGGGCGTTTGGCGAAACCCGATAATATAACCCCCCCTCTCCCACTTTCGGATCCTTTCTGCTCAATACGGGATTTCTTTTTCTACGGGAGAGGGCGGATGGATCCTCTTCTGCCATAAGTAGAAGGTAGAAGGCAGTAGGGAGAAGGTTGGCAAGGTGCCTGCGGCGCTCATTCCCCCTTGACGGCGGTAGCATGCGCTTCGTTAAGGGGAACAATGGTTTCTGCCCAGGCAAAAAATAACGAAAGGACGGGGGTGTGCCGCCCCCGAACCCCTATGGCAAGGTAGCAGGGAGAAGATCCACAAGGCCCCCGGGAAAGCCGGGGCGCCACGCCTATGGCAAGGTAGCAGGGAGAAGATAGTAGGTAGAAGGTTTATAAGGTGCCGCAGGCGCTCTTTTGCCTAGATGGCGGCGCCTGCGCGCCAATTTGGGCGCTTGGCGGCGCGCGCCTGGCACCGGAGCGTTTCTTCCCAGCGCGGTTTTCGCAGGAAGATCTCCAAAGGACGGGGGGCTGCCGCCCCCGAACCCCTATGGCAAGGTAGCAGGGAGAAGATAGTAGGTAGAAGGTTTATAAGGTGCCTGCGGCGCTCTTCCGCCTACCGGCGGCACAGTACCGGCCTTTTGGGCGCTCCGCGGCGCGCGCCTGGCACCGGAGCGTTTCTTCCCAGCGCGGTTTTCGCAGGAAGA
>CAZMWS010000028.1:0-14325 GCA_964570085.1 uncultured Lentisphaeraceae bacterium
TTTCCGGGAGCGTAGAGCTTTTGGAGGTCGGAGGGAGTGATCTGTGCGTACTCCGGGTGTCCCACGGCGAGGATGACGGCATCCAGATCCCGAAGCCCCCGCCAGTCCACCAGCTCCACGCCATGAATGCGCTTGGTCTCCTCGGGATCGGCGAGGGGATCGGCCACCTTGGGCTCCAGGCCGTATTCCCGGAGCTCGCGGCAGATATCGAGGACCTTGCTGTTGCGGGTATCGGGGCAATTCTCCTTGAAGGTGACGCCCAGGATCGCCACCCGGGCATTCTGGACGGTGCGGCCCGCCTTCAACAGGCACTTCACACACTGCTCGCCCACGTAGCGCCCCATGTCGTCGTTGATGCGCCGGCCCGCCAGAATCACCTGGCTGTGATATCCCATGGACTCGGCGCGATAGGTCAGATAATAGGGATCCACGCCGATGCAGTGTCCGCCCACCAGACCGGGACGGAAGGGCAGGAAATTCCATTTTGTGGAGGCAGCCTTGAGGACATCGAGGGTATCGATCCCCATGCGGTGGAAGATGATGGAGAGCTCGTTCATAAAGGCAATGTTGATATCGCGCTGGGAATTCTCAATGACCTTCGCGGCCTCGGCCACCTGGATGGAGGGCGCGCAATGGACGCCCGCCTCCACCACCAGACCATAGACTGCCGCCACCTGCTGGAGGGTCTCTTCGTCCATGCCCGACACAATCTTCCGGATGTTCTCCAAGCGGTGGGCGTGATCGCCGGGATTGATGCGCTCGGGGGAGTATCCCACCTTGAAGTCCCGTCCGCAACGCAGACCGGACTCCCGTTCCAGGATGGGCACGCAGACCTCCTCGGTGACCCCGGGATAGACGGTGCTCTCATAGACCACGATGCTGCCGGGACGCAGGACCTTCCCTAGAGAAGCGCTGGCGGATTCCAGGGGCCGCAGATCGGGCCGATGGTCCTCGTAGACGGGGGTGGGAACCGCCACGATGTGGAAGGACGCCTCCTTCAGGGGCTCGGGATCCGCAGTGAAAGTCAGGGTGGTCTTGCCCACCGCCTGGTTGCCTACCTCGCCAGTGGGATCCTTGCCCGCCAAATACCCCTGGATCTTCTCACGATTCCGGTCATAGCCAATCACCTTCACTTTCTTGGCAAAGGCAATGGCAATGGGGAGGCCCACATAGCCCAGGCCCACCAGGGACAGGGCGGTCTCGCCACGCAAAAGACGTCCGTAGACGTCGAAATCAATCTTATCAGAGCTGCTCATGATTCTTGCCTTGCATGACCGACTACAACTGCATGCCAAAGCGGCCGGTCAGAGATTTTCGCGATACCACTGAATGGCCAGCCGGAGTCCCTCCGAAAAGCTGGTCTCTGGTTCATAGCCCAGGACCGCCCGCGCCAAAGAGATATCTGCCCAGGAATGGGGGACATCGCCGGCGCGACCGGGCTGAAAGACGGGATGGGGCTCCACACCCAGGAGCTCTCCCAGGAGCGACAGGGTCTCTAGGAGGGTATGGCGGGTGCCGCAGGCGATATTCCCCGCCCTGCCCCGGGCCTCGGGACCCGCCAGCATGGCCAGCAAATTCGCCCGAACCACATTGCGCACGGGGGTAAAGTCCCGGCTCTGGGTGCCATCGCCATAGATCACCGGCGACTCGCCACGCAGAAGCGCCTGGGCGAAACGGGGAATGACAGCGGCATAGGGTCCGTGGGGATCCTGGCGGGGGCCAAAGACATTGAAGTAGCGTAACCCCGTCACGGAAAGACCATAGTGACGGCTATACTGCCCCGCCCACTGTTCCACACACTGCTTGGTGAGCGCATAGGGCGAAAGGGGATTCCCGATGGCGTCCTCACGCTTGGGCAACGACTCGTTGTCACCATAAACCGAGGAGCTGGAAGCGTAGACAAAACGCCGGACCTTCGCCTGGCGCGCCGCCTCCAGGAGATTCAAGGTCCCCTGGACATTATTCTCGCCATAGAAGAGGGGACGTTCCAGAGAGCGCGGGACACTCCCCCACGCCGCCTGGTGCAGGACGTATTCCTGACCCTCGCAGGCCGCTACGCAGGCCTCGGGATCCTTGATGTCCGCCTCCAGGAATTCGTAGCCGGGATGCCCCTGGAAGAGCTCCACATTGCGGTAGCTCCCCGTAGAAAGGTCGTCCATGCAAAGGACCCGGCACCCCTTCTCCAGAAGGGTCTCCACAAGATGGGAGCCGATGAAGCCCGCACCGCCAGTGACCAACACACGGGTCCCGGCAGGCAAAATGATGTCTGGAGCTGAATCCATTCCCAATTCCGAAAAGTGCGACTCCCTCCCCCGAAAACGCCACAGGAAGCCTCCCCGCGCCTCAACACAACCCACACGGGCACAAGAGGTAAGAGGACACAACGCCGTCCTTTGAGACACTCGGGGAGAAAACTCCGTTAACATAACGCAGGGACGACATGCCGTGCGTAGGGAAGAACACCAGAAGGACTACGACGCGACACGGCTGAAAGACAAGACTAGCGTTCCGGAAAAGGAATGGTCCCCTTCTCCAGAATGCCGTCCTTCCAGATGATGTTCCAGGGCGGCGACAGGGACTTGCAGGGGGCGCCAAGGAACTCCTCCAGTCCCCGGGAGGACACATGGCCGTCCACAAAACAGACATTCGCTTCGTCGCCATGGCGATTGGCGCCCTCCAGCTGGGAGTCCCAGTCCAGATCCAGCTCCTCCATGAGATTGTCCCAGGTATTTTCGCCGTAGATGATGCAGGGATCCCCGGAATCCAAGGAGAGATAGACCTGCGACGGCTGGCGGATGGCGTTCGCGAGAGGGCCGCGATTGCCCTGGGTGCCATCGTAGTTCCAGGCATAAGAGCCGTCGTAGGCGCGAAAGCCCTCCACCGTGATCTCCGGGGGCTTCCCCAAACCAGAGGGACATACCAGCAACCGGGGATTGTTATGATAGGGGAAACTCCAGGCCGTCCAATTCAACCCGGGATGCTCCTCCGTCCGCGCAGCCGTCACATAGGGCGGCAGACGACCCCGCCAATCATCCGCATATGCCAACAACGCCATCCCAATCTGACGCAAATTGCTCAGGCACTGCGTCTGCGCCGCCTTCCGACGCGCCTGCGACAACACCGGCAACAACAGCCCCATCAAAATCGCCACAATGCCAATCACCGTCAGCATCTCTATCAACGTGAATCCACGACCCAGAACTCTCTTGCGACTCCTCATGACAACCGACCTCCACGCCTCCCGACAAACAACTCCTCCAACAACACGCCACAAACGACATCCGACAATGCCGCCTTTGGCGACTACGCCCCAAGAATAAGCCCCAAATCCCAGCCGTCAAATACTATCATATTGATTCATAGAAGGTTATGATAATACAAAAAGCCTTATAACTTCCCAATCCACCAGATCCATGACTCATAACATTGAGAATTCCCGTTTTGAGGAAGACGGCAAGATTTTTCCCAAAAAAACGATAGATTTATCTCTGCCTTTGCAAGAAAATCGGGAGGAACGAGCGTATCCCTTTATGACGGGACGAGTGATGCGCCGGTGTCAATCCTGTAACCTCCGGTTGCGAGGGGGCGGCCCGTCTTGCGGTGTTTCGTATGTTTTGCGAAGGAGGGGGGCATCTCACACAACGTGCTTAGAACGAGACGGATGCCGAAGCATCCCGCTAACGAAAGAGCTCTACGGTAGAGCACACGATCTTGGTTGGCGACGGGAATCCCGGCAACCAGGAATTGATCACCACCCGGATTCCGCATAGGGAGACGAAATGCCAGAATACAAGAAGTACAAGTTCACGGTTTGGACCAAGGATGGCCATTGCATTCATCCCGTCATCGAAGCGGCAAACATGGGGGAAGCGACCAGGATTGCCAAGGCGCAGTATTCCGACGCCAAGACTGTCGCCTTTGCCGGCGAGGTCCGCTAACCCGTCCTCTCCCCTTCGGTAAGGGGAGGGATATTCGCCCCTCCCCTTGCCTCCACAGATACTTTTCTCAGTTTTTTCTCAGGTAGGAGTCAAAAAGGCCCCCGTTCTTGTTATACTATCCACGAGAGGGGGAATGAGAGTTCCGCCAATCTATTTGTCTGTTTAACACGAAAACGAAATTTCGGGCGCATTCGTTTTCGAGCTTCCATGGCGGGGCCTTTCCAGGGGGAAGGCCTCCCTGTACGACCTGCAAAACGCCCACCCCTTGATGGCGTTTCCACGAGGGAAACGCGTCGTGAAGAATTTCGTTTCAGACCCAACCGGAGTCCACATCCATGCCAGATCAAAAATTCCACCTATACGCCAGCAGCCACCTGGATCAACTCGGCAGCCAATATCTCGACGACCGCGAAAGCGACCTCACGCGTTTCCGATCCAAGGGATGGCTTTTTGCGACGGAGTCGGTGATTGTCCCCAGCCGCGGCATTGCGACTTGGCTGGACCACTACATGGTGGAGAAGGGCAAGGTGAGCATGGGAATGAACTATCCCTTACAGTCCAGCGGAATGCGTCAGCTCCTGTGCAGCCTGGTCCCGGAGTTGCAAGACAGCGACGCCTATACTCCGGCGGTGATGAAGTGGGAGATCTTCCATCTTCTGACCCACGGGGAAGATCCCCTATGGAAGGACGAGGACACCATGAAGTCCCTAAAGGTGTATCTGACCCCCAAAGAAGAGCAAGACGACACCAAGAAATTGCGCGCCTTCCAGCTTTCGGAGAAGATCGCCTCCCTCTTTGACCAATACCAGAGCTACCTTCCTCTCACCCTCTCCCAATGGGCAAAGGGCGAGGACTTAAATATCATCGTAGATAAGCAGGAAAAGCCGGAACTCCCCGCTGACCGACGCTGGCAGTCCCGGCTGTGGCACCGACTCTGCGAGCGCCTCCGCGAATCCGATTCGGCAAATTCGAAGGCAGGGATTTCCGTGGCGGAGGCCATCGCACGGGTGATCACGGGCGACTTTAAGCTACCGAAAAGCTTTGTTCCGCAGCCGGTGACCCTCTTTGGCGCCACCATGATGCCGCCCTCCTACCTGCAAATCCTGAAGAAATACAGCGAATTTGCGCCGGTGAACTTCTACTACCACACCCCCTGCGAGGAATTCTGGGGAGACAACGCGCGCACCAAGGAACGCCGCGCAATGTCCCAGGAAGAGCGCAACAAGCTCATCCAGAACACCCTCCTGACTGACTTCGCCCGCCAGGCGCAGAGCTTCTTCAATGCCCTGCTGGATATCTGCGGTGACGACCTCATCGACAACCAGGAAATCGGAGAGAAGGGCACCGGAATTAACGAAACCACCACCCTCCTGAACACCATCCAGACACTGATCCTGAAGAACAGAGATCCCGAGAATTATGATGGAGGTTCCCTTCCCGCCTTCTCCGAGCCCGACGACTCCCTGGTGGCACACAAATGCCACAGCACTACGCGCCAAGTGGAGGTCCTCCGGGATCAGCTCCTGCAGATTCTGAAAGAAGGGAATGGGAGTGGGAAATCCCCCAAGTATTCCCTGAACGACATCCTGGTCATGGCGCCGGACATCACGCGATTTGCGCCGGCCATCAAGGCGGTCTTTGACGAATCGCCGTTGGAGGGGCGCTATGCGGTGACCGACCGGTCCCTGCGCCAGACCAACCTGCTGGCACAGACCTTCCTGGGCATCCTGCAACTGCCGGAGAGCCACTTCCAGTATTCCAAGATCGACGCCTTCCTGGACTCTCCCGCACTCTGCCAGAAATTCGGCCTCCTCGAAGCGCAGATCCCAGAGATCCGCCAGTGGTTGCGGGAGGGGAAAGTCTGCCTGGGATATGATGGCGAAAGCCGCCAAAAGGACTGGTATGCCCGCGGCATCGAGGGCGTTGAAGCCGAGCGTGACGAATACACCTGGCGAAATGCCCTGGACCGAATGCTCCTGTCACAGGCAATCGAGCTCCCGGCGGAGGAGGACGAACAGCATCCCGGCTTCGGCGAACTCCTCCCCATGCCCGTCACGAGCGCAGAGGGAGACCTCCACTCCGCCCTGGGAAACCTCTCCCGTCTCCTGAAACTCCTCCACGAGACCTGCGAGGAACTCGGCAGCGAGACACGCCGCACCATGTCCGAATGGCGGGAGCTCCTGGAGGACATCCTGGATCGATTCTTCGAACTGGACAAGGATTCCACCGAGGACTTCGCGCTGCTCAAAAGACAGCTCCGGGAACTGGAGACGCACGCCGGCATGACCGACGCCAAGGACGCGGAGCTGCCACTGTCCCTCGTGCGCAGCGTCCTCCAGGGCACCCTGGAGAGATCCACCTCCACCAAGGGCGCGCCCTTCCTGGGCGGAAAGATCACCTGCTGCTCCCTCATGCCCATGCGGGGCGTCCCCTGCAAGGTCATTGCCATCCTGGGCATGGACGAAGGCGCCTTCCCCCGACAGGAGGAACACCTGGGCTTCAGTCTCGTCAACGACAAGTCCCTCCTACCCTACTACGTGCGCTCCAAGGTGGAAGAAGACCGCTATCTCTTCCTGGAGGCCGTCCTGGCCCCCAAGGACAAACTCCTCATCTTCTACAAGGGCTTCGAAGAAACCAAGGGCGACGAACTGCCCCCCGCCTCCGTAGTGTCACAACTCCTGAACTATACGGATAAACTCCGCAAGGACCTCTCCAAGGAAATCACGGTAAAACACCCCCTCAATAGCTTCGACCCGAAAAACTTCCGGACGAAAGACTCCAACCACATCAGCCTCCGGGAGCCCTTCTCCTTCAGCACGGAAGACCTGAAGATCGCGACCTACGAGCGTGAAGAAGAGAACAACGAAGAGACCGATGCCCTCAAGAATTGCCCGCCCCTCACACTCCCTAACGATCTAGGAAAGGTCCCCCTCTCTCGCCTGCGCGATCTCCTCCTTGACGGCATTGAAACCTACAGGAGAAATGCCCTGGGATACTACGGCAATGATAACGACGATAGCGACGACGATTTTCCCTCCGATCAGGAACCGCAAGAGAATGACAATTTAGCAAACGCCCTCTGCCGCACCGAACTCTTGCAACGGCTCCAGCCCTTCTGCAAGACAGACGACGCAAAGAAGAATAGCGAACTTGCACAATGCCGGGCGGACTTCCGCGCTGCGGGACGTCTCCCCTACGGCACCCTGGGCGAAAACGCCTTTGCTGCTTACGAGCGAGAAGCAAACGAGAATACTAATAAGCTCCTCGAATCATACAACTGGAGCCATGCGGACAACGAAAGACTTGAACTCCCTATTGAAACCACTGGCTGGAAGGCAGTCTTAACTGGCGACTGTCTAGTCACCCCTGCAAAAGACGGAAAGCCCCAGACACTCCTTCACTTCTGCGGAGGGAGTGCCTCCACAAAGCATCTTCTCTATGCATACCTGAAGAAACTCCTCTGGGAGGCAAAGCATCCCGAAGACCCGGAGATTAACACGGAGGTCTTCTCTTGCAAGACCGGCGGGTCCACGGAAATCCCCAAGCATCCCGAGGGCTTCACAGCCACAGAGTTGCTGACTGCCCTCGCCGAATACTACAGAAATAGTTTCCGAGAACCCATTCCTGTGAAGGTGGACTTCGATAAACAAGAGGAGGCCAACCTAAAATCCTGCCTTGAATACAAGAATCAGTACTTCCCGAAATTCAACGACGAAGAGCTCAAAGCACAGACGCAGGCTATCCTAGACCTGTTACCTCTAGGGACTTTTCTGACCATAGCAAAAAACAACAAGAAGAAGAAATAGTCCCCCCCTATCTATCAAAGGAAAACCATTCACACTCTATTGAAAACCATGACGACTGAAAATACGAACCAAAATCGAGAATTCCAAGACAGCGAACTCAATGTGCTGGAATGTCCATTGACTGGCACCGTAGTGGTGGAAGCCGGCGCAGGCACGGGCAAGACCTACAACATCGAATCCCTATACGTCCGGCTGATCCTGCAGCAGGAAGCAAAGACTTCGGAGATCCTAGCAGTGACCTTCACCGAAGCCGCCGCCAAGGAGCTCCGCACCCGTATCCGCGCACGCCTAACGGAAGTCCGGCAGGCACTGGAGTCCTCGGACAAGGACAAGAAACACGAATGGAAGAACGCCATTGACGGCAAGCTCGTCGAAAACTTAGTCGCCAATGGCATTGAGAAGAGTGTCCTCCTTAATCGATGCCGGGAGGCGCTGGCGGACTTCGATGCGGCACCAGTCTTCACCATCCACGGGTTCTGCAGGCGGATGCTCAATGACCACACCTTCGAAAGCGGCATCCGGTATGGTCAGGAGATGCGAGGCGATCCCCAGGAGAATATTGACAATGCATACCTGAACTTCTATCGGCGATATGCCTACGAAAATTCAAAGCGCGCAAATATTTGGGGATCAAAGAGTTGGTTCCTAATCTATAACACGGAAACTGAAAGAATGGAGAAGCACGGCATTGAACCGGGAACACTACAGAGGTGCACATACAACCTCATCGGGAGAGACGAAAAAGAAATCGAGTGGGGCGAGGATCCCCAGCACGACTCGCTCACCTTTCTGGAATTCCTAGAGCAGATGGAAGCCACCGCTGATCCAAATGCGGAAAAGCCTTTTTCTGACGATGCACAAAAAGAGACCTACCTGCGTCGCATCCAGCGCGAGGCCGTGTCATATGTAAAAGAGGCCCTTAAAAGGGATAAGGAACATGAGAGCTTCATGACCTTCGACGATCTGCTTACAACGATGAAGAAGCGTCTAGAGGATCACGAAAAAGGCATCCACTTCCGCGACAGCATCCGAAAGCAGTTCAAATACGCCTTCATTGACGAGTTCCAGGACACCGACGACGTCCAGAACGCCATCTTCCGAATGCTCTTCCGGGACGATCCCGTCCCAGAACAGCTCATCTTCCTCATCGGCGACCCCAAACAAGCCATCTACGGTTTCCGCAACGGCGATGTCTTTACCTATCTGGATGCCACAAAGAAAGATAGCAAAGACAAAGACGCGCCACAGCGTTTCCAGCTCACCAGCAACCGCCGCTCCTCCCGAGAATTCATCAAGGCACTCAATGCCATGCGGGAGATTCGCGAAAGTGCAACAACAGAGGACGGTGGATTCTTCCTGCAGAACGACATCAAATTCCCAGAGATCCGCTTTCCTGAAGATATCACCCCAGGGAGCGAATGGCGACTTCTGAGAAACGGCGTGGATGTGAAGGCAGAGGAAGACAACGGGAAACACCCACTGCTTAACTACGACTTCCTAGGGAATCAAACCAAAGCCGAGAATGTCGAAGAAGTCCGCGCCACCATGACAGATGAGTTCAAAGCCATGGTGGAGGGCCGAAGACTCTCCATTCAAGAGCCCGGAAGACCACCGCGCCCTGTTCGCTACAGCGATATCGCTGTGCTGTGCACTGAGAACGCGGAGGCATCCGAAACTGCAAAGGTCCTCCGTAAAAGGGACATCCCCTGTGTCATCGTCAAGGAGGCACCGCTTTTTGGGACCCCTGAGGCAAAGCTCGTCCAAAATCTGATGGCCGCCATCCTAGATCCCAGTGGGACTCCCCTGACAAATCTCATCAATCTAGAGGGCTTCTTCCCCGCCTTCAATGTCCAACAACTCAATTACCTAAAACAACAGGAACTTCCGTTCTGCGAGAAACTCCGGGATCTTCTACGAACCTGGCAAGATTACTCCTTCCGAGCGATGTTCTCCAAGTTTTTGAAATCCCCCATGAAAGAGTTCTTGGGTGACACGGCCGTCCAGGCATTGGGAATCCAGCCCGACCGCACCGTATCGGAGGTCCTCCTAGACAAGAATAATGGAGACAAGAGCATTTTCTCCACTCTATTGCAGATCCAAGAATCGCTCAATCAGGCGGTAGTAGAGCAGCGCCTGGGACCAGAGGGCCTCACTAGATTCCTCCAGCAAAGAATTAAGAATGCGGGGAGCGAAGCAAAAGATTACCCGTTACAAAGGACCTCCGAAGAAAACGCCGTCCAGCTCATGACCATCCACTCGAGCAAGGGACTCCAGTTCCCCATTGTCTATGTCCTAGGCATGCTCTCCAAAAAAAACAGAGCGGGCTTGGGCGCGCGTTTCCACAAGAAAGCGAAAAACGGCAAGGGCGTGGAAGTCAAATTTGATATGAACGCACAGAAAGACTCCGCCGTTCAACAACAAGCTACCCTGGAGGAAAACCAGGAGTTCTTCCGACTCTTCTATGTGGCCGTCACCCGCGCAAGACTCCTTTGCAGATTTCTGGAAGCCAATAACAGAGACAGAAACAAGGCTGAAAAATTTTTCTCCCTACTACAGGGAGGAAATAAGGAGAAACAGCCTATCGAATGCCTCCCCCACTATGACAGCACATTCCCTGTAAAAAAGCTCCCACCCCTGAACGAATTCCTCTCCTGGCTCCAGGAGGGCACCAGTGCGGAGGCGGAGCCCTCCAAGGACGCCCCCACGCCGGTAGCGGAGGGATTCCCGGAGGGCATCGATCTCCCGCGCGGGTGGTGCACCTGCAGTTTCAGTTCGCTGGCGCAAGATGGGGGTGCCGTTGCCGGAAAGGGTGCTGATGGCGCTTCCGCCCTGGGAGGCAAAGGTGCGAATTCTGTTTTGGACGAATTGGAATCCGATCCCAGCCAGGACAGCGAGGACACCCCCGTAGCCAATACCGATTCCGATGTCCCGGAGGAGAGTGCCGAGGAGTTAGCGGCCATCTTCCGCTTCCCCCGCGGAAAGCTCGCAGGAACCTGCTGGCACGAAATCCTGGAAAAACTGGATTTCCAGGGGAGTGTGGAGAGCCAGAAGGCGTCCCTGTGGGAGCCGATGCTGGATCAGAGCAGTCAGCTCCCCAAGGGTGAAAAGGGCAAAGCCGAGCGCGAAGCGCGCATCCATGCCTTTGGGGACATGCTGGAGGGCGTCCTGGAGACAAAATTGCCGGATCCCGTGGATTCCTCGAAGCGCCTGGACTTTGCGTTGAAGGACATCCCCCAGGATCGCCGCCAGAGCGAGCTGCGGTTCTACTTCCGCCTGAAGAATGGCATCCGTGGAAGCCAGCTGGCGAAGCTGCTTGACAGTCATGGGATCCCCCGCAACGCCGCCTGGGCGCCCTACCGTGACGGGGTGCATGGCTGGGTGTTGAATGGCAGCCTGGACCTCCTCTTCCAGAATCCCCAGGACGGGAAATACTACATCCTGGACTGGAAGACCAACGCCTTGAATCAAAAGATGTCGGGCTTCGACCAAGCGGGCATGGAGGAAGAGATGAAGACACACTTCTACCACCTGCAGTATCTCCTCTACACCGTGGCATTCCTCCACGCCTACAAGTCCCTCACCCCCGGCTGGGAGTTGAACGAGACGAACTACAACGCACTCTTTGGCGGCGTCATCTACTGTTTCCTGCGCGGCGTCACGAAGGATCCCCAGGACACCAATGGCTTCTATGCCACTCGTCCCGAATTCGGACTCATCAAAGAGCTCTTCGATGAATTGCAGCCCTGCGCGAAGCCCGCTGACGACGCCCAATAGCCCTTTTTACACTGAACCATAGCCATGAGCGAAAATAACAATACCTACGAAGAAGAAAAAATCCCGAAGCCCTCCGTTTTTGCGGAGGAATTCGCCGACATGCTCGTCCGTCGGGGGAAGATAAAGCAAGACCGTGAAGCCCTCCATGACCTCGCCGCCAGGGTCATGAACAACTTCGAAAACGGTGATGCCGCCCTGGAGGTCGACCCCTGTTCCTACGAAGAGGATCTCCTGGAGGATAACCGCCAGGACTGGTCGGAAGTCGTGGGCTTAGACGAGGAGGAGAACTGGGATCGCCCCGTCCATCCCCTAATCTGGGTGGGCTTCCACGGACTAGTCTACAACTCCGGCTCGGGCGATGGTCTCCTCTACCTCTCGCGGTGCCGTCAGGCGGAGCGCCGCATCGGCGCCTTCGTCCGGGAATGCCTCCCCCACAACCAGATTGGGGACTTTCCGGAACCCAGCGAAGAGACCATCAAGTCCCTCACGAAGAAACTCTCCAACGAGAATTCCCGTGAGCAGCGGGAAGCGGTGAAGAAGTGTTCTGGGAAGCGCCTGGCGGTATTGACGGGTGGTCCCGGCACCGGCAAAACCACCACCCTGGGCGCCATCCTGCTCCTGGAGCTCCAGCACAATCCGGATCTCTCCATCGGACTATGCGCTCCCACGGGAAAGGCGGCCGCGCAGATGCGGAAGTCCCTCCAGGATGAGATGAAGGAGGCATCGGACACCGACAACAGGAACCGCGTCCTCGACCTGCAACCCACCACCATCCATAAGCTGCTGGGAATCTCCCCCTATCGTAACAACCTCCCCCAATATCACCACGGCAATCCCCTGCCCTACCAGCTGGTAGTAGTGGACGAGAGCTCCATGGTGGACCTGATTACCTTCTCACGCCTCATAGACGCCCTCCCCAAAAATGGCCGACTCCTGCTCCTGGGTGACAAAGACCAGCTGGATGCCGTGGAAACCGGCGTGGTCTTCGCCGATCTGGTGAAATTCCTGGAAGAAAATCACCCCGATTGCCTCCAGAAACTAAAAACCAACTTCCGCTCCAAGGATATCGAAGACCTCGTGGAATTCGCACACTGCCTGTCAGAGACAACGACCACCCAGATATACTTCTTTCATAAGGACATCCTCGTCCACAAAGCCGAAATCCCCTCCAAGCTCGACCGACTCTACGCCGCCGAAAGCGACAAATTCTGGGCAAAGACGCCGAAAAAAGATGAAAAAGACATCCAGAAAGAATTAGCGACCTGGTTTAAGAAGCTAAATCTGGAGGTGCCCGAGAAGAAGGAAGGGGAGTCCTTAGAGGATTATGCGCGTGCGTGGCTGGATTTCCACGAGAAATTCAAGGTCCTCTGCGCCACGCGGCTCGGTTCTTTGGGCATCAAAAACATGAACCGCCACATGAAAGAGATCCTCGGGCAAACAAATGATGAAAATGGCATCCCGCTGATGAACACGCAAAACGACTCCGTCCTGGGACTCAAAAATGGCGATGTCGGCGTTCGCCTGGGGGACCGCGTATACTTCCGAAACTACTCCCCAGATGCGACAAGCGACATCAAGCCCGTCTCCTATGCACAGCTGATGGATCATTGTGAGGAGGCCTACGCCATCACCATCCACAAATCCCAGGGTTCCTCCTACGACAATGTGCTGGTGACCCTCCCCGACGATCCAAAGAATCCCCTTCTGACCCGAAATCTCCTCTACACTGGCATCACCCGCGCCAAGAAAACCTGTCTCATCTGGGCAACACGGCCAAGCATGGAAAAGGCCATCGAGACCCCCACAAACCGCGTCTCCGGACTGGCGAGTCTCTGCCACGAGGATCCCGATGCCGCCACGAACACTACCGCCGGCACTACCGCGCAGCCCTGATCGCGTCTTATCGTGGAATGCGATTCCCCCATTCTGGATTCCCCGGTGCTGGAGGCGGTGCTGTCGCAACACAACCGCCGGTGGAGCGAGGCGCTATCGACCTGGCATGCGCGCAGCGGTGTCCGCTGGACTCCTGGCATGGTGGCCGACCACGACTTGCGCATGACCATGGAGACCTACCTGCCCTGGCAGGAATACGCGGCCTCCCTGCGCTCCGTGGCGCGACAGGCCCTGCCCTCCCCCGAATGGATCCCCGTCCTCCTGCGCGAGGACTTCCCCGAGATGGAGACCATCCTGGACTTCTGGGAGGAGCTGGGAGAGCCCTTCCGGGGACGCTGCGACCTCCAGCGCGAGGAACTCCTGACCTTCTTCTGCGCCTGCGCCGATCCCCCGCGTTTCGGGACCACCCTGGGACGATATCCCCAACAGCTAGAACAACTCCCCCACTGCAAGAGCCTCCTGGATCTGGGATGCGGCGTGGGACTGGGCACCCTGGAGGCCGCTAAACATACCGGCGCCGAACGGGTCCTGGGCGTCACCAGCGAGCCCCTGGAGGTCTGGATGGCAAACCACCGGCGCCTCCCACATGATCCCCGGCGCAACGCACTCTTCCGTCAATTCGACGCCATCCCCGCGGAGTTCCAGACCGCGAATATCCTAGAATACCGCCCCAGCGAACAATACGATCTGATTCTCTGCAATGGCCTGGCCGGCGGACGATTCCTCCATCGCCCCGAAGACCTGGAGAAATTCCTGGATCTGCTGGACAACGCCCTCGCCCCCCACGGCATCGTCGCACTGGCAAATGCCTTCCATACCGGCTGGCAAAACACCACCGAAGAGCTCATGCAACGCGCCACCACACGGGGATGGAGCATTACAGGCTCCTGGCGTTGCGCTTTCGCGCAACGCCA
>CAZMWS010000029.1:0-14092 GCA_964570085.1 uncultured Lentisphaeraceae bacterium
AGCGCCGCAGGCACCGCTTTAACCTACTACCTGCTACCTGCGCCCTTCTACCTAACAAACGGGGGGCACGGGGGGCGCAAGCCCGACCTCCTTTGGAGATCTTCATGCGAAAACTTCGCTGGGTAGAGACGCTCCGTGGCTAGGCACGCGCCGCTGGAGCGGCCCAAAAGCCAGTACCGTACCACCGGTAGGCGGAAGAGCGCCGCAGGCACCGCTTTAACCTACTACCTACTACCTGCGCCCTTCTACCTAACAGGCGGGGGGGCACGGGGGGCAGCAGCCCGACCTCCTTTGGTTGGATTCCGGCTAGGGAAGTGCAGGTATTCGGGGTATGACGCCTTCTGGCATCAAAAGCTGCCCCTGTACCACCGCCTCAAGCGGCGGAAGAGCCGCGCAGCGACCACACTTCCTCCTTCCTCCTTCCTCCATTTTTGGCTTACAGCCCCAGCACTTGCTGCATATCGTACTTGCCGGGCTTGGCGGAGGCGAGGAATTTGACGGCGCGGATTGCGCCGTTCGCGAAGGTCTGTCGGCTGGATGCCTTATGAGTGAGCTCGATGCGTTCGCCATTTGTGGCGAAGATGACCGTGTGGTCGCCCACCACATCGCCGCCGCGGAGGGCGTGCATGCCGATTTCGTTCTTCGGACGGGGACCCACCATTCCCACGCGGCCATGCCGCACATCCTTCTCGTAGGAGAGACCGCGCGCCTCCGCCAGGATCTGTCCCAGCTTCTCGGCAGTGCCGGAGGGCGCGTCCTTCTTCTGGTTGTGGTGCATCTCCACCACCTCGATATCGTAGTCCTCGCCCAGGAGAGACGCCACCTTCCGGGAGAGCGCAAAGAGCAGATTCACGCCCACGGACATATTCGGGGACTGCACAATCCGCGCGCCCTTCGCCGCCAGATCCGCCAGCAGTGACTGGTCCTCGGCGGTGAGGCCCGTGGAGCCAATGACCATGGACACCCCCAGCTCCGCCGCCACCGGCGCCATCTGACGGGTCACCGCCGCGGCCGTGAAGTCAATGACGCAATCCGCCTTCGACAGCGCCGCGCGAAGATCGGTCGTGATCACCACGCCGCAGGAGCCGCCGATGCCCGCCACCTGGCCGGCATCCTGACCAACGAACGGACACTGCGGCGCCTCCACGGCACCCACCAGCTCCAACGCGTCATCCCCGCAGACCTGCGATACCAGCATGCGGCCCATGCGCCCGGCGGCGCCCATCACAACAACACGAATCTTCATAGATTGCAAAAACCTCCTCTGGAAGGCAAAAAAATTCTCGGTCGGGAAAAAGGGAAATCGCTACTCCGCCTCGACAGGCGCAGGGGACTCCACGGGGGACTCGGTCTCCACGGGCGCCGCCTCGGTACCAGTGGACGGTTGTTCCTCGTGAGTGAACTCCTCCATGGGCATGGAGTCGTTCATGTGGTTGTAGAAGCCGTTTTCGCGCTGCCACTGCGGGAGGATATCCTCGTAGTCGCCCTCGGGTTTTCCCTCGTAGACGGGCCATTCTGCGCCGTCCGCAAAGAACTTCAGCGCCGTCTGGATATTGGGATCCATGGAGTCATCGCCCTCCTTGCGGTCGGGAGCAAAGAGCTTCCTGTAGTCCTCGCGAGTGAGCGGATCGGGGATATCGGGACGAATTCCCTTTCCCTGAATGGGCGTGCGGAGGCGCGTGTAGTATTTCGCGACAGTGAACTTAACCGCGTTTCCGCCCTCCAGGGGCATCACATCCTGCACCAGCGCCTTTCCGAAGGTCCGATCGCCAATGAAGACCGCGCGGTGGTAGTCACGCAGGCAGCTGATGGTGATTTCGGCAGCGGAGGCGGTTCCGCGGTCTCCCAGGACCGCCACGGGGATTTCGTGAGGCAGGGAGTATTCTGCGGGATGGGTGGCGTAGACGCTGTTCAGGCGGGGATTGCGGCCCTCCAGGCTCGCCACCATGGAGTCGTCGGGCAAAAGGCAGCTGAGGATATCCACGCTGATATCCACGCGACCGCCGGGATTGCCGCGCAAATCGATGATCAGGCTCTTCATGCCCTGGTCCATGAGCTCCTTCAGCGCCTCCTGGAACTGCTTGGCGGTGGGGGCCATGAAGGCATCGATCCGCAGAAAGCCCGTGGTGGTTCCCGCCACAATGTGCACATCGTTGACGCTGCGGTTCTCAATGGCCGCGCGGACCAGCGGCAACTCCCGGGGCTCGCCACCAGCCACGTCCTCGCCAGGACGCAAAATGCCCACGGTCACCGTGGTGCCCGGCTCGCCACGCAATAACTTCACGATTTCATTGAGGGACTTTCCGCGGGTCTCCTGTCCATCAATGGTCAGGATCTGGTCGCCTGCCAGCAGTCCGGCCTGTGCGGCGGGGGTATCGCGCACCACGGACGAGACGGTGAGGACGCCCTCCTGGATATGGATCTGCACGCCCACGCCGCCGAAGGTATCGGAGTCCTCCTGCTCGAATTGGTGGAACTCGGTGGGAGTCATGAAGGCGCTGAAGGGATCCAACGAATAGACCATCCCCTTGATGGCGGCATCAAAGAGGTGATCCACGTCCACCTCATCCTGCTCCACGTAATTCTCCCGCACCTGCTGCATCACCTCCAGGAAGAGATCCAGCTTCTGGAGCATCTGGCGATTCTCCTGGGGGGTCTCCCGGCAATAGAGCTGGTAGCCGAAGAAGAGATTTGCCAGAAGCAAAGGCAGAAGCACGGGCAGAATGAACTTCTTCATAGGCGACGAACGGTTAGAGGGGGAAAAAGGGAGGGAGGGAGGATGGACGGAAAAAGGAACGCCCGGAGGGAGCCGCATGCACGCACGGATGGACTCCCCCCGGGACTCTCAATCACGCCGACTAGGCGTGGATCTTCGCCAGCAGCTTGGCGGGCAGCTCCTCAATGAGGATGCGCTCCTGCTGCATGGTGTCGCGGTCGCGCACGGTGACCGCGTGGTCGTTCTCGGAATCGAAATCGTAGGTCACGCAGAAGGGCGTGCCGATCTCGTCCTGTCGGCGATAGCGCTTGCCGATGGAGCCGGTGTCGTCGTAATCGCTACGGATGTCGTACTCCCGCAGGATATTCTGGATCTTCTTGGCGGGGGCCTCCAGCTTCTTGGAGAGGGGCAGCACCGCGGCCTGCACGGGCGCCAGGCGGGGAGTCAGATGCAGCACCACGCGCACATCCTCGTCCTTGTCGGCCTTCTTGGTGGCGGCGGTGTCTTCCTCGTAGGCGTTGCACAGCAGCATGAGGCAGATACGGTCCAGTCCGCAGGAGGTCTCCACGACGGTGGGGAAGGTAGCCTCCTTGGTCTCGGGATTGAAGACGGAGCATGCCGCCTTGTCGCCAGAGAACTTCGCGTGCTGGGACATATCCCAGGTGCTGCGGTGGTGGATACCCTCGATCTCATCCCAGCCGAAGGGGAAGAGGAACTCGATGTCCACGGCCTTCTTGGCGTAGTGGGCAAGCTTCTCGTGCCAGTGCCAGCGGAGCTTCTCCTCGGGAATCCGGAGGATCTTGGTGTAGAAGTTCCAGCGCTCCTTCATCCAGTAGTCGAACCAATCCATGGACTCGCTGTCCTCGCAGAAGAACTCCATCTCCATCTGCATGAATTCGCGGGAGCGGAAGGTGAAGTTTCTGGGGTTGATCTCGTTACGGAAGGCCTTTCCGGTCTGAGCGATACCGAAGGGCAGCTGTTTTCTGGTGGCAACGCGGATGGTATTGAAGTCCACGAAGATGGGCTGGCAGGACTCGGCGCGCAGATACGCCTTGTGCTCCTCATCAAAGACGGGTCCCACGTAGGTCTGCATCATCAGATTGAATTCGCGGGGCTCGGTCAGGTCGTGGCTGCCGCAGTGGGGGCACTCGCCAGGCACCGGAAGCTGATCCACGCGCCAGCGCTTCTTGCAGACGCGGCAGTCGGTCATCTGGTCGGAGAAGTGGCTCACATGACCAGATGCCCGCCAGACCTCGGGGTGGCAGATGATCGTGGAGTCCAAACCCACCACGTTGTCGCGGTCCTCAATCATGTACTTCCACCAGGCACGCTCCACCGCACGCTTCAGGGGAGCGCCATTGGGGCCGTAATCCCAGAATCCGTTGAATCCACCGTAGATCTCGCTGCTCTGGAAGATGATCCCGCGACGCTTGCACAGGGACGTGAGCTTGTTCATGAACTCGGTGGAGTTCTCTGCCTGGATTTCGGCGTTTTCCTCGTTTGCCATTGTTTTGGTTCCTTTTTGTTGAAGCCCGGTACCCGACGCCGTGGTTTCGACGTCTTCGCCAGACTAGATTGCTCGAATGATGAAATGAAAAATGGTCTACGGCTCCAGGACACGACCCCAGCCGGAGTATCCCGTCCAGGGGGAGTTCTTTGCATAGGAATAGCGGGGTTCCGGGAGCAGATAGTCGCCCGTGGGCTCGATGGCAATGGTCTCCTGGGGGACGGGGATCCCCAAGACCCGCGCGGGTCCCGTGGTGAAGCGCTCCAGGAGGGCCTCCAGCGTCATGAGGCCGGAGTGCACCATCACGCGGTTGCAGACGGAGAAGGCGGCCTCCAGTCCCAAGATGCCATTGGGCGCCTTGTCGAAGGGTAGCGCCTTTTCCTGGGGGGCATGGGGCGCGTGATCCGTTGCAATGACCGCGATGACACCGGAGGCCACCGCCTTCTGGAGGGCGGCGCGATCCGCGGCGGTGCGCAGAGGCGGCGCCATCTTCGCGTTGGTGCCCCAGCGCTCCAGCGCCTCCTGGGTGAGTGCCAGATGATGGGGCGTGGCCTCGCCGGAGACGGGCAGTCCGTCGCGGATGGCCTGCTCCAACAGAGAGACCGCCTCGCGGCAAGAGAGATGCTGCAGATGATACTGTGCGCCGGTATCGGCGGCAAGCTGGATATCGCGCTCCACCATGCGGATCTCGCCCTCCCGCGTGGAAGCCGGGTCCTCGCAGTGATCCACCAGCGGAATGCGCGCCTCGGCGGCACGGAAGGCCACCTCCCGCATGACGCCACTATCCTGGGTGGTGGAGCCGTCGTCAGAGAGCGCCACCGCACCGGCGTCCTTCAGTGCCTGCGCATCGGTGGGGGCCCTCCCCGCGCGATCCTGTGTCATGCAACCACAGAGCAGCACGCGACAGTGCGCCTTGCGGTCGAAGAGCTCCCGGAATTCCTGGAGCC
Organism: uncultured Lentisphaeraceae bacterium; assembly: GCA_964570085.1. Taxonomy (GTDB): domain Bacteria; phylum Verrucomicrobiota; class Lentisphaeria; order Oligosphaerales; family Oligosphaeraceae; genus UBA1724. The sequence continues at coordinate 5,171 of CAZMWS010000029.1, forward strand.
GTTCCGGGGAATCCGGCGGCGGGAGGGTATTTGGCATCGCCAGGATCGTGCGGAATCCGCCGGCGACGGCGGCGCGGGTCTCGTGGTCGATGTCGCCCTTGTGGGTCTGTCCAGGCTCCCTCAGGTGCACGTGGATGTCGATGAATGCGGGAACGGTGAGCATCTTCGTGCGGGGGGCTAGCCGCCCATGAGGTGCGGGAGCAAATGGGTCGCGATGCTGAAGTAGATCAGCAGGGTAAAGAGATCCACCACGGTAGTGAGGATGGGGCTCGCCATGAGGGCGGGATCCAGTCGGCAGAGCTTGGCGCCAATGGGCAGCGCGGCACCCAGCACCTTCGCGACCACCACCGTCATGAAAAGGGTCAGGTTCACCACCAGATTCACCTGCCACTGCGCCTGACGGAAGATCGCAATGCGCAGGAAGTTCACCGTGGCAAGGATGCTGGCGCACATCAGGCCCACGCGGAGCTCCTTCCAGAAGACCTTCAACCAGTCCTTCAACTCCACTTCGCCCATGGCAAGACCACGCACCATCAGGGTGCTGGACTGGTTGCCGGAGTTTCCGCCCGTATCCATCAGCATGGGGATGAAGGCGGTGAGCATGACCAGGTGGCTCAGCAGCTCGGTGTAGTGGTTGATGAGGCTGGCGGTAAAAGTGGCCGAGACCATCAGGATCAACAGCCACAAGATGCGGTTCTTGGCCAGTTCCCACACGGAGGAATCCAAATACCCCTTCTCAGCGTGCTGCATACCAGCCAGACGTTCCAAGTCCTCGGTCTGCTCATCTTCGATGACGTCGATGATATCGTCAACGGTGATGATGCCCACGATGCGGGACTCCAGGTCCAGCACAGGCATGGCGATCAGGTCGTATTTCTTGAAGTCCTGTGCCACCAGCTCCTGGTCCTCGGTGGTGGTGGCGTAGACGAAATCGGTGCTCATGATATCCCGGATCAGGGTCTCGTCCTTGCTGGTCAGGATTTCACGGAGGGAGACGATTCCGGTCAGGTGGGTGGAGGCATCGACCACATAGCAGGTGTAGATGGTCTCCTTTTCAATGCCGGAGGAGCGGATATAGGCGATTGCCTCGCGGCAGGTCTGGGTCTCGAAGAGCCGCACGAACTCCACGGTCATCAGGCTGCCGGCGGAGTTGTCGGGATACTTCAGGAAGATGTTGATGAGCTTGCGGGTCTCGGGATCGGCCTTCGCCAAAATGTTCCGGACCATGTCGCTGGGCAGTTCGTCCAGGAAGTCCACCGCGTCATCCAAATACATCTCCTCCACCAGGAGACGCGCCTCCTCGCTGGTGAGCTGGCGCGCGATGGCGTTGTGGTCGTTGGCGTCCAGATAGGCGAAGACCTCGGCCGCCAGGTCCTTGTTCATCAGACGGAAAACACGGATCATGTCCGCGGTGTCCATCTCGCCCATCTCGTTGGCGATGTCCACCGGGTTCATTTCCCGGAGGGTCCGCTGGACCTCCGCCAGATTCCCCTTGGATAGCAATTCTTCGAGTTTTTCCATAGTGCCGCGTATTGCGGACCGCGAGGGCACCATGCGGGGCACCGGGACGCGGTCGAAGAAGGAGGAGGGGTTCTAGGTTATTGGGCTCCAGGGAGCCACCGCATCGCCATCCACCCGAGGGCGAGCAGGAAGAGAATAAAGGCCCCCAGGAAACAGAGGGTGATGATATGGGAGGTCTGGCGCTCGCGGCGGCGGTTCCGGTTGTGGAGGCTCACCTCCTCGGCGGAAAGAACCACCGGCGTCCGCTTCTCGGCAATGTCGATGTACTCCACGTCCACCGGGAAGCCCGCCAAGGCCACGGAATCCCCCGCCTTCAGCATGACGGCGCCATCCACGTGCTCGCCATTCACATCCAACTCCAGCATGGAATTCACCGCCGCCACGGAAATGCTGGTGCCGTGGACGGTGAAGTGCGCATGGAAACGGGAGACATCGCCCTCCCGGACAGTCACGTAGTTGTCCCGGGAGGCGCCAACGGAATTGACGCCCTCCCAGAGGGTGCCGCGGTGCTCCTTGCCGTCAGAGCCAATCCACTTTAGGCGATAATGGGAGGGCACGCCGCGCTCGCCAAAGGCGAAGAAGAGCATTCCGAAGCGGATGATGCTCCCGTCGTAGAGCGCGGCGCTCTTGACCTTCTGACCATCCTGGATAATGCCGGCGCGGGAGTTGTTGTCGTAAATCGTCCAGCCGCCGCCGATATTCTCCTGGACATAGAAGTGCATCCGGGAGATGCTGGTCTCGGCCTGGCTCTTCAGGCAGACCTCACACCGGGAGGAACGCCCGAAGTAGATCTTGCTGTGAGAAGGGAACGCACCCGTACTGCACTGCGTCAGCTCCTTTCCCGTGGAATCGTAGATTCTGCAGATTGGCATGGTGCGTTTCTCCTGGTGACGGGGATTCTAGGTCCCCCACGAGACGCCACGCGCCCCGCAGAGGGTCGATCAATTCAGTGTGTTAGCGAAATCAGGGACGGTTCAGCTCCTGGAGCGCCTGGCGGATCTCGTCCTGCAGGAAGGCGACCAGGCCCTCCAGCGGAAGCATCTTGCTCTCTTTGCCCCAGTCGCGGTGCTTGAACTCCACTTGGCCCTCGGCCAGGGTCTTCGGGGAGATCACCACACGCAGCGGAATGCCCATGAGGTCGGCGTCGGCGAAGGCACTGCCCGCCTTCTCGCCACGGTCGTCCAGAAGGACCTCCACGCCGGCGGACTGCAAATCCGCATAGAGCTTCTCGCAGGCGGCCTTCACCGACTCCTCGTTGTACTTCAGGCCGATGATGTGCACCTGGTAGGGTGCGATGGACATGGGCCACACGGGACCGTAGTCGTCGTGGCACTGCTCCACGATGGCCGCCATGGAACGGCCCACACCAATGCCGTAGCAGCCCATGATCATGGGCTTGGACTTGCCGTCCACATCCAGGTAGTTGCAGCCCATGGGCACGGAGTACTTGGTGCCCAGCTGGAAGATGTTGCCGATCTCGATGCCGTGCAGCATCTGCAGGGGCGCGCCGTCCACGGGGGAGGGATCGCCGTCACGCACGCAGGCGATATCCGCCACGATGACGTGCTCGGGATCCTTCATGTCGCGCTGGAAATTGAAGTTCTTGCAATGGAACTCCTCTTCGTTGGCACCCACCACCAGGTTGGGGGAGTTCACCACGGAGGGATCCACAATCGCGCGGAATTTGGTGACATCCAGGCCGTAGAGGGAGGCGTATCCGGGGACCGCGCCGGCCTCGCGGATGAGCTCGTCGCCCGCGAAGGCCAAGCCATTGTCCTTCACCACCTTGGCGAGCTTGGTCTCATTGACCTCCAGATCGCCACGGATGTTCACGAAGACCAGGTGATCCTGGGAGTCGCGATAGAAGACTGCCTTGCAGGTATGCGCGGCATCCACGCCCAGGAAGGCGGCCACATCGGCGATGGTCTTGGAGTGGGGAGTGCGCACCTTCTCAATGGGGAGCATCTCCTCCTGGGGATACTGCAGATTGGCGCAGGCGACCTCGCGGTTTGCCTGGTAATTGCCGTTGGGGGAGACGAAGAGGGTGTCCTCGCCGCAGTCGGCGATGGCCATGAATTCGTCGGAGCGATTGCCGCCGAAGATGCCGGAGTCCGCCTGGATCGCAATGAAGTTCCGGAAGCCGATGCGCTGGAAGATGCGGGTGTATGCCTTGTGGCAGACGGCGTAGTATTTTTCCAGGTCCTCCTGGGAGGTATGGAAGCTGTAGGCGTCCTTCATGGTGAACTCACGGGTCCGGATGAGGCCCGCGCGGGGACGCGCTTCGTCGCGGTATTTGGTCTGGATCTGGTAGACCATGAGGGGCAGTTGCTTGTAGCTGCTCACATTGGCGCGCACCGCGTGCACGCAGGCCTCCTCGTGGGTCATGCCCAGCATCATGTCCTTGCCATTGCGGTCCTTGAAACGCAACAGCTCCGCGCCCACACTCTCCCAACGACCACTCTGCTGCCATAACTCCGCAGGCAACGCCACAGGCATCAGCATCTCCTGGCCACCAATGGCATCCATCTCCTCACGGATGATCTGCTCGATCTTCTTCGTGATCCGCTGACCCAAGGGCATCAGGGTGAAGATGCCCGCGGAAACAGGCAGGCAGTAGCCGCCACGGGCGAGGAACTTATGGCTGACGGTCTGGGCGTCACGGGGGGCTTCCCGCAGACGCTGTCCAATCATCTTGGAGAGTCTCATGGCAAAAACAAAAATCGCAAAAAAGGGAAAACGATAACGACAGAAAACGGCCGCCTCGTACGTGTGCGCGTACGCGCAGGCGCAGACACGAGGGAAATATACCCCTTCCAAAGGAGCCCCGCCGCACACTCTATACCCTTTCTAAATCACCCCCACAACGCAGTACCCAGCAGGCTAGTGATTAGCGACTAGCCTATAAGGTGCCGCAGGCGCTCTCCCGCCTTCAGCGGTATTGTTCTAGCCGCAAACATTGCACACTGCGCGCTAGCGCAAAACTCCTAATTCAAAACTGCGCGCCAATCTAGGCGTGCGTGGCGCAATCGCCGGGTCTTCCCGGCGATGGGTTTCGCGCGCGAAACCCTGGCCTAACTTCCTCCTTCCTCCTTCCTCCTTCCTCCTTTTTCAGCGGGTCAGCCATGCGGCTGACTCGCCAGGGAAATCCCAAGGAGCGTCAGCGGAACAGGTGCCTGTTCCACCCTCAAGTCTTCGGGGAGATATTTCACAAAGAAGGGCGCGTCGCCGCCGGTAAACCACACGCGGCACTCCGCCATATCGGCGCATGCGCGGGTGGCGCGGACAATGCGTTCTGCGGCGCCCAGGATTCCCAGGTCCACGCCATTCCGGATGCCCTCCTCGGTGGAGCGCCCCAGGGGATTGAGCTCGTGGGGCGCGGTCACCGCGAACTCGGGCAACTGCGCGGTATTCCGGGAGAGGGAGCGCAACGCGGTCTCCCGTCCAGGAAGAATCACTCCACCCAGGAAGCGTCCGTCGGCGGACACGCACACGGAATTCAGTGCGGTGCCGCAGTCCAGGACCATGACGGGTCGATCGGGAGAGAGATGGTGTGCGGCAGCGATATTCGCCAGGCGGTCGGCGCCCAGCCGCTCGCCGGGGTAGCCGCAGAGATCGATTTCGGGGTAATCCGCGGGACTAATCCAATGGATGCGTCCGGGACAGAGCCTGCGGAGGCCATCGCGGATTGCGGGGACCACGCAGGCGCCCACGCCGCGCCAGGGGCTCTCCTCGGCGGGTGGCGTCCAGCGCGCCAGGAAGTCCTCCGTGGGAAGGAATTCCTGGCGGAACTCCGGCGTTCCGGGAATGCCGTGTCCCACCGCCACACGGGTATTTCCCGCGTTGAAGACCAGCAAGGCGGGGGAGTCCATCGAATGGTCGCTTGCAGAAGCCAAAATCCTACTCCGCCAAGACCTTCACGATGATCTTCTTGATGGGGGCGCCATCGCCAATGCAAGGCGCGTGGACATCCTGGGGGAGGAAGATGGTGAATTCTCCAGGATGGACCGTCACGCGGCTGGCATGACCGCCGGGTCCAATGGCCAAGTCCTTCTCGGCGTCATAGACAAGATTCGCCGGCGCCTGCGACAAGGGCAGCCACCCCATCTCCTCCACACGGCTCAACGGCACCTGGACATCGATATACTTCCGGTGGAATTCCAATGGCGCCGCCTCCGCACTCCGGCTAGTCGGCATCTGCACATTGGCGAAGATCTCGCCGTCCGGAAGGATGTCCACCCTGCCCTCGGGCAACGACGCCAAATCGGGGTTGCGGAGGAACTCCCAGACCTTCGCAAAACGGGGATGGAGGGCAAAGTAGCGGGGGAAGTTTTCGAGAGTATCGTGGATCATGGGAGTTAAAGAATCAGGGGAGAGTCTTGTCCCCCGCCCTCCAATGCGCCAGCGACCCGAATTTACGGTGCTCTTGCGGAGGAAGACGGGGGACGGCTGAGAAATCAGGGATTAACGAAAAAATCGCTCCGGGGCGCTCTATGCGAGACGGGGCATCTTCTCCAGGACAATGCGCTCGGCCTCCAGATTCCAGAGGCCGTTGTGGCGCTTGCACGCCGCATCCAGCTCGGCGAAGACGGGATCGGTCTTGCCCTTCTCGGCGAAGTCGGCGATGGCGGTGAGGGGGAAGTCCTGGTGGGTGTAGATCAGCTTCTTGCCACCCTTGATGGAGGGCAGATTCAGCGTGGTGGCGCGCGCCGCGGTGAGTCCGCCCACGTGGGTGATCATGATGGCGGGATTCAGGACGCCCTCGCCCATGAGCTTCAGCGCCTCGCGGATGTCGTCGGTATTGCCGCCGCTGGTGCCCACGATGTGGGTGCCGGAGTAATGGACGTTGTAGAAGTTCATCTTCGCGGAGAACGCGGGATCCATGGGACCGGCAAAGAAGTTCATGCAGCCGCCCTTGCCCAGGATGGCATCACCCTGCTCCACCAGCGGAGCCACGGGCGCCATGACGAAGACATCATCATACCCCGTGCCGTCCGTCAACGCCTTCAAGGCATCGGTGGCGCCAGCGCCGGAGGTGTTCTGGTAGATCAGCTTCACGCCGTGGGCGGCGGCATCCTCCGCCGTCAGCACGGAGGCGGCGCGATCCAGGCGCGCCTGGTCAATGTCGGTCACCACCACCAGCGAAGGCGCCATGGGGCCATGAACCAGATAGTCGATGAGGCCCAGTCCCATGGGACCGGCAGAGGCGATGCAGGCACACTTTCCGCCCTTCTTCACGCCCATAGTGTGCTGATAGGAACCGGGAGTCGCCATGCGATACTGCGCGTGGCAGGCACCCACCAGGCAGCTCATGGGCTCGGAAAGCGACGCCATGAAGAATGCCTCGCCGGTGTATTTCAGCAGGCAGTCCATCTCCATGACGCAGGAGGGAATGCGGATGAGGGTGGAATCGCCGCCGATGGTGGGGAAGGAGTATCCGGGGGCATCCAGAGTGCCCTTGTAGTTCAGCGCGGGCTGGATGCCGAAACGCTCGCCCGGATGGAATTTGTCCTGCCACTTCTTGCCGACCTCACGGATGACGCCGCAGAACTCATGCCCCACAATCACCGGATTGGTGGCGCAGTCATTGGGGACACGCTTGTGACCGGCACCCTGCTCCGCTGCCTTGAAGGACGACATGCAGATGGAATCGCAGACGACCTCGGCAATGATGCCGTCGTCGCCGCATTCCGGCAGATCGAAGGACTCCAGACGAAGGTCGTTCACTCCATAAAGGCGCAGGGCGGTGGTTTTCATGAGGGCGGATTCTCCTTGGTTGACAAAGACAGAGAGAGTAAAAGGCAAAAAGGACGGATTTCTCCGCGCAGTGGAATTCCAAAAGAGGGGGCTAACTACTCCTCCAGGAATTGCTCCAGCTGACGGTTGTGCTCCTCGTTCAAATTCTGAATGCGATCCTTGCTCTGGTTGTAGGCACGGCCGACCGTGCCGCCATAATCCAGGGTCTCCTTCACTCCATCCGTCACAGGCTTGGTACGAGGACGCTCGGGCTTGGAATCCCCACAAGAGGACAACGACAAAACCAGCAGAGAAGCGCACGCGAGAACGAGAAACAGGTTCTTCATAGACAATTTCTCCAAACAACGCCCGGAAACGCGACAGACAAAACGCCCGCTGCTACTCCGGGACAAAACAACGAATGCGCAAGAAAAACGGAAAAAAACCGGGGCGACGACCCGGCAGAGGTACGCGAGGGTATCAGGCGTCCTGCCGACGCGTCCCGGTGTTACGAAAAAAGGCGACCCGGGGAATGGCTTCCTGGGTCGCCTTCGGCAGGGGGAGACGGGAATTTGAAGAGAGAGAGCAGAAGGGCCTTCGGCGGATTTGCCGGCGACCTTCCCGCATCACGCGTCCCGTCTCCTGCGAGGAGGAGAGACGAGGAGGACTACTTCTGCATGGCCACCTTCATCTGGGCCTCGTAGTTGCCCTTCTCGAGCAGGACAAAGCGGCGGTCGAAGGCCTTCTTGTCGCTGCTGGGAATGGTGTCGTCGTAGATGCCGTTGGCCTTGGTCATGACAGCGGCCACGACCTCGGCGCACTGCTTGCCGCCATCCTTGAAGACGAACTTCAGCTCGTCCGCGGTGCAGAAGGCGAAGAAACCAATCTTGGTGCCCTTCAACTGCCCCAGGCTGGCGGGCAACTTGCAGTCCATGGGGAACTGGGTGATGTTGATCACCACATCGCACTTGGCCTTCTTGATGTCAGACACGATCTGCTTGAACTGACCGCTGGACATCATGCCGGGCATGACGGGGGGCATGACGTTCTTGCCATCAGCACCGGCGGGCTTCTTCACCTTGTACTTGATGTAGACGGGGACGATCTCGGCGCCCTTGAAGGTGTCCTTGATGGCCTCGATGTAGGGGCTGTCACCGGCCTTCGGGAGGGGATCGCCGTAACCATCGATGTAGAGGTAGGAGTCGCAGATCACGGCGACCTTCTGGGCGCTGGGGGCTTCCTTCTTCACAGCCTCGGCCAGGAACTTCGCCTGGACATACATGTAGCGCTGCTCACGGGCCATCTGCTTGGAGCCCTCCTGGAAGAAACCAGTCAGGTTCATGGCAGCACCACCAACGGCGACAATGGCACCCAGAATGGCGAGAATCTGGCCCCAGGCCACACCCGCCTTCTGCTTGTTCATACCAACCATGGCCGCGATGAAACCAACGACCATCACTGCAATCCATTTCAGATCCATGTGTGAATTCCTTTGAAAGTTAGGAGGTTATACCTTAAAGAAAAAATTTGCACACTCCTCTACGGAGGAGCCAATTTTCCGTAAGATAATCCCCGCACACAAAATTATCCACCCACAAGCCAAAATTAGGCAGAAGCCACACGCTACGCGCCGCACCGCCACGCGCCACACTGCGGCCCAAAGAACGG
>CAZMWS010000030.1:0-13772 GCA_964570085.1 uncultured Lentisphaeraceae bacterium
GCAACGCAGCGCGCCGCAGGCGTGGCCTCACTTCCTCCTTCCTCCTTCCTCCTTCCTCCTTTTTTGCATTTCTGCGGTACCCTGCACTGCACATGGCAACGCAGCGCGCCGCAGGCGTGGCCTCATTTCCTCCTTCCTCCTTCCTCCTTCCTCCTTTTTCTGCGTTGAATTATAGTAACGGAATTCCCCTTTTCCCCATCCCCGCGCAACGGGGAGAAACCGAACACTTCTCCCGGGCCCCTCATGAGAATTGGAGTACTCAGCGACATCCACGGAAATCTAGAAGCCCTAGATGCGGTGTTGAAAGACGCCGACAGCCAGGACGTCACCCACTTCGTGTGCCTGGGCGACTTCGTGGGATACAACGCGGATCCGCAGGAATGTGTCGACCGTATGCGATCACTGCCGTGCCTAGGGTCGGTACAGGGCAACCACGACTACGTGGCGGCCAGCCGGATCTCTCCGGAGCGCTTCAATCCCATCGCGCGGAAATCGGCGTTATGGACGCAGAAGCACCTGAATGAATCCGCGCGGTCCTTCCTGGCGAGACTCCCCATGACGCTGCGGATCCAGATTCCGGAGAAGGATGGCGCGGATGCCTTCCTGATTGCCCACGCCTCCATGGCATCCGCCGACTCCTGGCCATACCTGGTCAATATCCCCACGGTACTGGCGTGCTTCCGGGAAATGCCCCTGGAGCGCCTCTGTTTCGTGGGGCACACCCACATACCCTTCCTCTTCGCCCTCCAGGACGAAACGCTCCACGGCGGACAGCTCTCCGAAGAACTCCTCCTATCCGACGACGCCCAATACGTGATCAACGTTGGCAGCGTAGGACAGCCCCGTGACGGCAATCCCATGGCCTCCTACGGCGTCTACGACACCCGAAGCAAGACCTTCTTCCACCGGAGAGTGCAATACTCCCTCTCCGACACGCAGCGGAAGATCCTGGATGCCGGACTCCCCGAGCGCTGCGCCTCCCGCCTGGCATTTGGCGAATAGACGAGCGCAAACCGCCACCGACGCGTCCGCCGGCGGAACCCCTCCCCTTTGTTTTCCGTGAAACTCCTGATCGTCAAGCCCAGCAGCCTGGGAGACATCATCCACGCTCTCTTCGCCGTGCAACAGCTGCGCGGACAGCTCCCGCAAGCGGAGATCTGGTGGGTGGCCAACGACTCCCTCTGCGATCTGGTGGGGCTCTGTCCCGACCTCCATGTCATTCCCTTCCCCCGAAAAGCCCTGGGGCGCTGCTCCTGGAAGGCCTTCCGGGGCTTCCTGAAAGCGCTGCGCGCCAACGAATTCGATGCCGTCCTGGACTTCCAGGGTCTCCTGCGCAGCGCGCTGATCACCTACGCCGCAAAAGCGCCTCTGCGATACGGCTTTTCCGATGCGCGGGAGGGCGCACGGCTCTTCTACAACCGTGTAGTGAAAGTGCCTGCGAAGCCCACCCACGCCGTGGAGAAGAACCTCCTGCTGGTGAAGCGCTTCCTGGAGGACCAGGGGCTCGCCCTCCCCGACGGCGCCTACGTGGATCTCCCCCTCGCACTCCCCGAAACATGGCAGTCCGCCGCCGATGAATTGCTGAAAAAGAGCGGCCTTTCTGGACGTCCGCTGGTGGCCGTGGGATGCGCCTCCCGCTGGGACAGCAAGTCCTGGCCCGAGGACTTCTTCGCCGACGTCCTGAAGGAGGTCCACCGCCTGCGCCCCGATGCCGGCATCTGGCTCTTGGGCTCTCCCGACGAAGCGCCCCGTGCCGAGCAAGTGAAGGCGCTCTGCGGAGAGACTCCCGTGGTCTCCCTGGCGGGAAAGACCTCCATGGGCGCACTCTGCGCACTGCTGAAGGCCTCGCGGGTCCTCTTCACCAACGACAGCGGCCCCATGCATATCGCCGCCCTGGAGGCCGTGCCCTGCGTCGCCAATTTCGGCTCCACGAACTCCGTCCTCACCGGACCCTACGGCCCCGCCGGACGGCACTTCGTGGTGCAATCGGCCTGTCCCCAGGCGCCCTGCTTCCATCGGGAATGCCCGCGGGGTGACAACCACCTCTGCTGCAAGGAGATCTCTCCTGCCACAGTCGCCGCGGAGATCCTCCGCCGCCTGGGGGACTCCGCCCCCGCTGACCCTTCATGAAGAAAGTCCACACCATCCCCGTCGGCCCCCTCCAAGAGAATTGCTACATCGTCTGGGAGGACTCCACCCGCCAGGCGCTCCTCTTTGATCCGGGCGACCAGCCGGAGGACATCCGGGCATTCCTCAAGAAGGAGTCCCTGAGTCCCCTGGGCATTCTTCTGACCCACGCGCACTTCGACCACATTGGCGCCATTCCGGCGCTGGCGCAGGAGCTCTCGCTGTCCGTATGGTGTCCCCAGGCGGACCTGCCCCTCTACCACTCCCCGGACAACTGCATGGCGCCCTGGTATCCCGCCGTGACGGGTCTTCCCGAACCCGCCAAGACCCCCGCGCCCGAATTCGGATACCAGGTGCTTTCCACTCCGGGGCATACTCCCGGCGGCACCTCGTATTACTTCCCGGAGGAGGGCTTTGTCCTGACAGGCGATACCCTCTTCGCCGGCTCCGTGGGCCGCACCGACTTCCCCGGCGGCTCCGAACGCGCATTGCAGCACTCCGTGACACAGGTCCTCTTCGCGTTGCCCGGCAAGACCCTCGTCCTCCCCGGACACGGTCCCAAGACCACCATCGCCACCGAAAAGATGGATCCCTTCTTCGCCTAAAAACAGGCGCGCGCGAACCCTTTCTGCCTCCACACCACATCCCCTCCCCTCAAAAAACACATCATGCTTGACCCCACCAAACTCGCCGACTGGCAGATCGCGGAAGCCGCGGAAGCCACCATGCGCACTCCCCAGCAACTGGCACAGGATCTGGGACTCCTCCCCGAGGAACTCATCCCCTACGGCCGACAGATCGCGCGCGTGGACCAGCTGGCCATCCGCAAGCGTCTCCAGGATGCGCCGAAGGGCAAGTACATCGATGTGACCGCCATCACCCCCACGCCCCTGGGCGAGGGAAAGACCACCACCACCATCGGACTCATCGAGGGACTCGCTCGCCGCGGACGCAGAGTCTCCGGCGCCATCCGGCAGCCCTCCGGCGGTCCCACCTTCAATATCAAGGGCTCCGCAGCCGGCGGCGGCCTGGCGCAGTGCATCCCCCTGACCACCTTCTCCATGGGGCTCACCGGCGACATCGACAAGATCACCAACGCCCACAATCTGGGAATGGTGGCCCTCACCAGCCGCATGCAGCACGAGCGCAACTACGATGACGAGCAGCTGGCCAAGCGGAATCTGAAGCGCCTGGATATCGATCCCGAGCGCGTCCAGATGCAGTGGGTCATCGACTTCTGCGCACAGGCGCTGCGGAATATCGTCATTGGACAGGGCGGAAAGATGGACGGCTACCCCATGAAGTCCGGCTTCGCCATCTCCGTCTCCAGCGAGCTCATGGCCATCCTCGCCATGGCCAACGACCTGAAGGACCTCCGGGAGCGCGTGGGAAAGATCGTGGTGGCCTACAGCCGCAGCGGCAGCCCCATCACCACCCACGACCTGGAAGTGGATGGCGCCATGACCGCCTTCCTGGTGGAGGCCCTCAACCCCACCCTCATCTCCACCATCGAAGGACAGCCCATCCTGGTCCACGCAGGCCCCTTCGCCAATATCGCCATCGGACAGAGCTCCGTCATCGCTGACCAAATCGGCGTGCGCTGCTCCGAATACCACGTCACCGAGAGCGGATTCGGCAGCGATATCGGCTACGAGAAGTTCGTGGACCTGAAATGCCGCGCCAGTGGACTGCGTCCCGACGCCGTGGTGATTGTCGCCACCATCCGTGCGCTGAAGATGCACGGTGGCGGTCCGCAGGTGAAGCCCGGCGCCAAGCTGGATCCCGTCTACATCCAGGAGAATCTGCCCCTGGTGGAGGCCGGTTGCCAGAATCTCCTGGCGCACCTGGACATCGTCCGGAAGTCCGGCGTGAAGCCCGTGGTGTGCATCAACCACTTCTACACTGACACCGACGAGGAGGTCCGGCTAGTGCGCCGGGTCTGCGAGGAAGCGGGCGCCCTGACGGCGCTCTCCAAGCACTGGCAGTTCGGTGGCGAGGGCGCCCTGGAGCTCGCCGAGGCAGTGGAGGAGGCCTGCCGCCAGACCAACGACTTCCACTACTTCTACGACGACAAGGATCCCCTGGAGAAGCGCATTCGCGACATCGCCCAGAAGGTCTATGGTGCCGCGGACATCGAGCTCTTGCCTGAAGCGAAGAAGAAGCTGGAGCTCTACCAGGCCGATCCCGAGACCGCGCGCCTCCAGATCTGCCAGGTGAAGACCCACCTCTCCCTCTCCCACGATCCCAACGTGAAGGGCCGCCCCACCGGATTCATCCTGCCCATCCGCGATATCCTCCTCTACCGCGGCGCCGGATTCCTGGTGCCCGTGGCGGGCGACATCAAGCTCATGCCCGGCACCTCCTCCGATCCCGCATTCCGACGCATCGATGTGGATGTGGAGACCGGACGCATCCGCGGACTCTTCTAACTGCACGTCATGGAATTCCTCCTGCTCGCCAACACCTTCGCCGAGGACATGGCCTTCCAGTCCGACGGCATCCAATGGTCCGTGGACTGGTGGAAGGTGCTGATTCTGGCATTCGGCACCCTGCTCTTGCTCTTCCTGGCCATCCGTCTGGCGCTCTACATCCTGCGCCTGGTGGGCGTGATCCTCTGCTTGGCATTCGCCGCCGCCGGTGGCGTGCTGGCCTGGCGGCTGTTGCCCGGCACCATGGAGTCGCTCCTGCCTGAGGCGCTGGCGCCCTTCGCCGCACCCATCGCCGCCGTGGTCGGATTCCTCGTGTGCTTCGGCATCGCCGCCGGAATCATGCACTTCATCCGGAAACCGGCGCAGCCACTCCCCGAAAAGAAAGACTGACGCCCCCACCCCCGGGAGCCCCGCGACGATGCTGGAATTGGTGGAATCCACGCCCTTCCTCCTCGTGGAGAAGAAGTCACGCTTCCTGGCGGAACTCCTTCCTGCCACCTCGCCAGAGGAGGTCAAGGCACTCCTGGCTTCCCAGCGCGAAAAATACGCCGACGCCAGCCACGTGGTCCACGCGATGGTCCTCGGCGAGAACGCGGAGATCCTCGGGTGTTCCGACGACGGCGAGCCCTCGGGCACCGCGGGCCGTCCGGTGCTGGAGGTCCTGAAAGGCTCGGGGATCTCGCAGGTGCTTCTCACCGTCACGCGCTGGTTCGGCGGCACCAAGCTGGGCACCGGCGGACTAGTGCACGCCTACGGCGATGCCGCGAAGGGCGTGCTCTCCTCGGCAGTCACGCGTCCCCGGATCGCCACGAGCGCCCGCGCCGTCCTGCTGCCATACCCCCTCCTGGAACAAGGTCGGCGGCTCCTCCGCGAGAACCGCTTCGAGGTCCGCAAGGAGGACTTTCTGGCGGAGGGCGTCCGGCTCTCGGGAGTCCTCCCCGACGAGGCGCTCCCCGCACTGGAGACCGCGCTGCGGGATCTCTCCCGCGGAAAGATCTCCCTGATGGAGGAATAATTCCGCACGCCTCCATACCATTTTCGCTCCTAAACGCCTTTCCCCAAAACGAAGCCGCATGGGCGCACCACTCCTCTCCATCATAATCCCCCTGACCTCCACGGTCCCCAAGGAACTCGAGCGAAATCTCTCCACCATTGCACGCAATCTGACTCCCGCCGTGGAGGTGCTGGGCCTCAGCTGGGGCTGCCCCAAGTCCTCCGAAGCGGCCTTCCGCGAGGCCTTCGGCGGCTATGCGCGGGCGCGACTGCTCGCCGTGCCCCGCGAGACCACCTGCGGCGCCGTCTTCAACCTGGGCATCCGGGAGTGCCAGGGAGTCTACTTCACCTACACCGACGCCGACAACGAGATGACGCCCACCACCGTGGAGCGAATCCTCCATGTCATCCAGGACAAGCCCACCATGGACCTGCTGATCATGACGGCGGTGATGGGTCACATGGACGACGATATGTATTTCGTGCCGGAGGCCCCGCTGCGCTCCTTCGCCGGCATCCACGAGGGCACGGGCCTGCGACTCCTGGAGACCCTGGGCCATGAGACCGGCTTCCTGCGCTGCGAGCTCTTCCTGGGATGCTACCGGCGCGCATTCATCCTAGAGCAGAATCTCTGGGCGGACGAGAGCTTCCAGGACCGCGTGGCGCACATCTGGGTGCCGCAGGTCTACTTCAAGGCGCGGTTGTGCTCCACCATGCAGCGGCTCCTGCCCTCCTACTGGTGCGTCCGACGTCCCATCGATTGGGGCTTAAACCACCGGGAACAGGCCATCAAGTCCCTCCTGAATGCCGTGCTCTTCCTGGGAAGATTCTACCGCGACCACCGGAAGGAGATGCCGCACGCCGCACGCCGCACCTGGGCCGTCACTACCTTCACCGGATTCCTCTCCAAGATCTTCAGTCCTAAATTCGAGCACCTCCGGCTCACCGTCCGGGAGCGCCAGAAGATCATCAAGACTCTGTGGGACGATCCGGAAGTAGGCGGAACCCTCCGCCAAATGGAGGTATACCTCTACTTCCGCCAGAGGGTCTTCTGCAAGCTCCTCCGGGCATATTCCCGATGCTGCCTGGTGGCGCCCCTCCTCCACTTCTGGGAGGAGTTCGTCCACTACGTCCACTAGCTCCCGGACACCACACATCTTGATTCCACCCCAAGGGGATGGCGGCACACGCACCATCCCCTTCCCTTTTTCCCCGAAAAAACGCCTCATGACTCCCCTCTGGATCACTACCGACGACGCACTGGCGAAATTCCTCCGCGCCCTCCCGCCCGGCATCCCCGTAGCACTGGACACCGAATTCGCCTGGACCCGCACATACTTCCCCGTCTTCGCACTCCTCCAGATCGGAATTGACCGCCAGACCGCCGCCATCGTGGATGCACTGGCCATAAGAGACTGGTCGCCCCTGGGGGAACTCCTAGGGGATGCCACGCGCCGGAAGATCCTCTTCAGCGGCGCAAACGACCTGCCGATCCTCCATCGCGCCTGCGGTGTCCTGCCCGCAAATGTCTTCGATGCACAGATCGCGGCCGGCTTCTGCGGCGAAAGCGCCACCCAGAGCCTGAAGGCGGTCATCCAGGAAAAGCTGGGGATCCCCCTGGACAAGAGCGAGACCCGCAGCGACTGGACTCTGCGCCCCCTCACGCAGAAGCAAATCGACTACGCCGCAGGCGATGTCGTGCTGCTGCCCGAATTGGCGACGCTCTACGAAGAGCGCCTGAAGGCAAACGGGAACCTCGCCTGGTTCCTGGAGGAGATGGAGACCCAATTCTGCCGCGAGGAGTCCTATCGCCTGCCTCCCGTGGAGGACGCCTGGCACAAGATCGGGGCCCTCCGGAAGCCGTTGCCCGAGGAGATCCGAGGACGCATGGTGTCCCTGGCGCTCTGGCGGGAAGAAAAAGCCCGCGACACGAATCTCACCCGAAACCGCCTTCTCACCGACGAACAGCTCATCTGGTGCGCCTATGAAAATCCCCAGGAGGAGTCCCGCCTCTACGCCATGCCGCAATGCTGGCCCAAGCGGATCCGACCCGTTGCCGCCGAGATCCTGGAGGCGCTGAAGCATGGTCCGGAGGCACTGGAGCGCTGCGGTCTGACGGTCAGAAAGCGGATCCGTCCACTGCCGAAGGACGAGCTGAAGGCCCTTTCCGACCGCGTGCTGGGGCTTTCGGAGAGGCGTGCGCGGGAGCGCCAAATCGAACCCACCCTGGTGTGCACCCGACACGACGCCGAACACTGGGCAATAAACCACCTCAACAAGACGCCACAGGACGGGCGCATCCTCCAGGGCTGGCGCAACGAACTCCTCCACGACGCACTGGCGCTGCTGGAGAAATAGCGCCCTCTTCCCGTTGCATCAGGAAATTCCCGGAAAGCGCGGTCGTCCTGGTGCCTTTCAGGCATGACGCGTCCTTTGCGGCGTCTGGCTCCGCGTGCATGATATAGTCTCCGACGTTCCTCCCCCGAATGTGTCCGGGTGAGGGAGTTTTCATGATCCAACAAACGGAGGCGTCTGCATGTCGAAGAGCGGTCCATTTTTATTCACCACAGAGATTCGGCAGTCCCTATCCCGGAAGCGCCGGGAGCTGGGCCTGACCTTTACTGCACTGGGGGACTTTCTGGGGGTCTCCTGGGCGACAGTGCGGAAATGGGAGCTCGGGAAGAGCCGGGAATGCCAGCGGAAGCACGCGAAGATGGTGGAGAGCTTCCTGGCGGGGGCCTACGACCAGGAGCTCTCGGGCTCCCATGCGTCACCCCGCCTGAACTCCTGCCTGCGGCCCCTCCCCCGGGAGGCAGTCCACCACGCACGGCGATTCCTCAATACCCTCCGGCTCCTTAACGCCACACCCGTGCGCCAGCAGGCGCTCATCCTCCTCACGGAACGGCTCCTGCGCGCCACTCTCCGGGAACTCCTGGCGCGGGAGATCGACGCCGAACAGGGAACCTCCCTCGAGGATTGCGGGGATTCCGGCGACATGGCGGCGTCCTGAGGGCGTGCATCTGTACCAAGGAGGAGGGGGTATTTTGCGAGCTTTGGAAAGAGGGTGATTGGGGGTCATTTCCGCCCTCACAGGGGCATTATATTCAGAAAGTTACCGATTCTATTTCCCCCACTCCCTCCGTTTCCAGGAGCCCCGCCATGATTCACGTCTGCGCCCCCGCCGTCATCAAGCCCCAATTCCAGAAGGAATACCTCGCCATCCTCGAAGAGCTGGCGCCCCGAGTGCGCAAGGAGCCCGGATGCCTCCGATACACCCCCTGCGTGGAAGAGGGCATTGACGGCACCACGGTGACCATGATCGAGACCTGGGAGAGCAAGGAGGCGCTGGAAAAACACCTCGCCGGCGAAAATATCGCCTGGTTCCGCCAGAAGATCCAGGGCATGCGGGAGACGAGCTGCTGCCACATCTACACGCCGCTGGTCCCCTAGCCCATCACCATCCACCACACCCCCACGAGAGAAACAAGCATGGAAATCAAGCTGAGCTTTCATGGCGCCACCGGAAATGTCACCGGATCCTGCTACATCCTGGAGGCCAATGGCCTGCGGATCATGGTGGACTGCGGACTCTACCAGGAGCACGACCTGAAGGACCGCAACTGGAAGACCTTCCCCATCTCTCCCTATAAGCTGAATGCGCTGATCCTTACCCACGCACACCTGGACCACAGCGGACGAATCCCCCGACTGGTCCGCAATGGCTTCCGGGGCCCCATCTACTGCACTCGCGCCACCTGCGAAATCGCCAGCATCGTCATGGAAGACTGCGGCAAGATCAACGAGGAAGACGCCGAGTTCAAGCGGAAGCGCCATGAGCGCGAGGGCCGCGTCAGCCCCCACGGCTATGAGCCCCTGTATACCGAGGAAGACGCCGAGGAGGTCTCGCAGTATTTC
The DNA here is from genome assembly GCA_964570085.1 of uncultured Lentisphaeraceae bacterium. Lineage (GTDB taxonomy): Bacteria > Verrucomicrobiota > Lentisphaeria > Oligosphaerales > Oligosphaeraceae > UBA1724. The sequence goes on from CAZMWS010000030.1 coordinate 9,465, forward strand.
CTGCCGGTGGACTACGAGCAGAAGGTGGAGCTCGGCCAGGGCGTGACCCTGGAGTTCCTCCAGGTGGGACACATCCTGGGCGCCGCCTGCTGCCGCATCACCGTCACCGACGGCACCGAGACCCGCCGCATCCTCTTCTCCGGCGATGTGGGCCGCTGGGATATGCCGATCCTCCAGGATCCCGTCCCCGTAGGCGAAGCCGACTACGTCCTGGTGGAATCCACCTACGGCAACCGGGAACACGGCGAAACCAAGGACATCCCCGAGGAGCTCTCGCGCATCATCAACGACACCGCCGACGCCGGCGGAAACCTGATCATCCCCTCCTTCGCCGTGGAACGCACCCAGGAACTCCTCTACTTCCTGGCACTGCTCAACGCCGAACGCCGCATCCCCAATCTGCGGATCTTCGTGGACAGCCCCATGGCCAGCAAGGTCAATACCGTCTTCGTCCACCACCCGTATCTCTTCGATGACGACACCCTGAAGCTGGCGAAAGTCCTTCGCGTCTCCAATGTCTCCGTGGTGCGCAGCTCCCAGGAATCCAAGGCGCTGAACCATATCCGGGGCTCCGTCATCATCATCTCCGGCTCCGGAATGTGCACCGGCGGCCGCATCAAACACCACCTCTGCAAAAACATCGAACGCCCCGAATCCACCATCCTCTTCGTGGGATACCAGGCACGAAATACCCTAGGACGACAGATCCTGGACGGCGAACCGCAGGTGCGCATCCTGGGCGAGACCTACGATGTGAAGGCGAATATCCAGCGGATCTCCGGCTTCTCCGCCCACGCCGACCGCAACGAGCTTCTCCGCTGGCTGAACACCGTCTCCGGCACCCCCCGGAGGGTCTTCGTGACCCACGGCGAGCCCGAGGCCTCCGCCGCCCTCCGCGACAAGATCATCCAGGAGAAGGGCTGGGATGCCCAAGTGCCCCAATACCAGCAGACCGTGATCCTGGACTAAAAACCACACCGTTTTTTTGCGCTACTCGCGAAATTCACCCCTCCACAATATCCCCACTCCCATGAAATTCCTCCACATCGGAAAGGCATACCAGCTTTCCATCCAGAATGGCCATGACCTCGCTGACGCCCTGACTCTGGACGAGGCGCTGTGGGTCGCCATGAGCGCCCCCGTGAAGGCGTACACCTGCGATCCGAAGGTCCTGTCATACATCGACTCCGCCAAGCTGGGCTCCATCACCACCGAGAGCCTGAAGGCGGCCATCCAGTGGCTGTTGGATGTCTATGGCGACAAGGACTCCATCACCGATGCCTTTGACGGAAAGCTGGTGCTCTCCCGCCTCACCGAATCCGAGAATGCCAAGAAGATCCGCCACTCCGCGGAGTATATCCTGAATGACCTCGGCGTCCAGGACAAGGACTCCATCACCCTGGAGCAGGTCCGGGAATTCCAGAAGATCCTCACTAGCCGCCCCCTCAACGGCGACGGCGTCATCTCCCTGCTGGCCACCGGCGAGGCCTCCACCCCGGAATTGGCCGCCAACCTCAAGGACTTCCTGGAAGGCGGCGTGCTGGCCACCGGCGGCACCCAGGACCTGGATGGCACCATGGGCATGACCCTAGCGCAGTTCCAGGCATACCATGACGCCATCCCCGAATACCTCGCCTGGAAGAAAGCAGGCGAACTCCCCGAGGGACAGGCCACCAGCGAACTGCTGCCCTTCGGCGCAGATACCCCCGCACTGCTGGCACTCCTCCAGGAGAACGCCGCGCGCATCGATGAATTCTTCCGCCTCTGCGATCTGCAGGACTTCGATTCCCGCCTCAACGGCGTGGTGCTGGAGAATGACGGCAAGCCCGGCGCGCTGGATCCCACCGCCTGGCCCGGCCTGGAAAGCCACCTGAAGGCGCTGCCCATCGTCCAGCCCCGCGGCGTCGCCAGCATTCCGCTGGACGAGCCCGGATACATCAATCCTCTCCAGCGCGGATGGTGGCTCTCCCTGCGCGAAAAGGTCCTCCTGCCCGTGCTGGGCGCCGACGCAAAGGAGCTCACGCCCGCGCTGTGGGCGAAGGCGAAGGCGGTCTTCACTCCCTACCAGGACTACCTGGCCTCCCAGAAGGGCGCCATCTGCGCCGCCGTGCCCCAGGAGACCCTGGAGCGCCACGCCGCCATGACCGGCATCCTGGAGGAGGCCGCCGTCCTGGAGACCAAGGACCTGGCCGTTGCGCAGATCCTCAAGGAGGCCGAGGCCGTGGAACAGGCGCTGCTCTATCTGCAGTGGCTCATCCCCGTCGCCAACAACTTCATCAGCTTCCCCGATCTCTATAAGCCCCGGAAACCCACGCTCTTCGAACGCGGAAAGGTGGTCATTGACGGACGCTGGTTCAACATGACCTTCCCCGTGGACAACCTGGGCACACACTCCGCCATGGCCGCCAACAGCGGACTCTTCCTCATCTACGTGGAAGTGGACACCAAGCCCGTCCAGACCCTCTGCGCCCCCGTCACCATCGGCGACAAGGGCAACCTGGTCGCCGGAAAGCGCGGAATCTTCTTCGCCCCCGATGGCCAGACCTACAACGCCAAGATCGTGAAGGTCATCGAGAACCCGGTCTGCCTCCGGGAGGCCGTCCTGGCGCCCTTCGCCAAATTCGGCAAGATGGCGGAGGACAAGGTCGCCAAAATGTCCAACAGCTCCGAGGGCGTCATCACCGGAAAGATGTCCAACCTGATCAACGACCCCAAGAAGGCCGCGGCTGACGCCACCGCACAGCCCGCCGCACCGAAGGGCGACAAGTCCGGAATGCTCATGGGACTGGGCATCGCATTCGCCGCACTCTCCTCCGCCCTGGCCTTCATCTGCAAGACCCTGGCCGACATGAGCGCACTCTCCCTGCTAGTCTCCCTCGTCTGCGTCCTGGCAGTCCTCCTGACGCCCATCGTCCTGCTGGCGGTCATCCGCCTGAACCGTCAGGATCTCTCCTCGCTCCTGGAGGGCAATGGCTGGGCCATCAATGCCCGCCTGCGCCTCAGCCGCAAGCAACGCAAGAGCTTCTCCCGCGGCGGAAGATTCCCCAAGGAGGCCCTGGGCACCCCCGCGCGCAGATTCCGGAAGTTCCTGGCGTGGTTCATCACGGTGATCGTCCTCATGGTGGCTTGCTACGTGGGCATCCAGCAATACCGCAAGTGCCAGGAGTGCAAGCGCGCACAGGCACAGGCCGCCGCACAGGCACAGGCCGCCGCAATCGCCGCGCAAGCCCAGGCGGAAGCCGAGGCCATCGAGGACGCCCCCGCACCCGCTGCACCTGCCGAGGCTGCACCCGCAATCACTCCTGAGGCCCCCGCACCCGCGCCCGCCGAGTAGCAAACAGCCCTCCGCATCGCACGCTTTCCGGAACCGAAACCGTAGAAATACCACCCTTCCCCTCTCATGAAGAACGCCCTCCTCTCCCTCCTGAGCCTCTGCTGTCTGATCTTCCTAGGCGCTGGAGTCCTCCCGGCGCAAGAACTGCCCCCACAGCAGTTCCTGGAGTCCATCCGGCAGCCATTGACTCAGGAGGCGTGGGGAGAAGCGACGGGTCGGCTCACCTACAAGAAGAAGGGCCAGAAGACCCTGGAGGGCACCCTGGGACTCCGCGTCACCTTCACCAAGAAGGCGATGTATGCCCAGCTCACGCTCAACGAGGTGAATTTCTACGGACTGGAAATCATGCTGGAGACCGCCGGAAAGAGCGTCCAGAGACTGGATCTCCCCGAAACCGAACAACGACCCGGACTCTTCGATTTCGGCGTCCGGCCCTCCGATCTCTCTTTCGCATTCCTCTTCTGGAATTTCGTGGAGGAACTCCCGAGATCCTCTAGCCGCTGGCAGGACTGCCGAGTCCTCCGATTGGCCTCCCCCGATGAATCCGAATTGGTGGATGTGTGGTTCGAGGCCAAACAGGGATTCCCCATGGAGGCAAAATGGTACCGGAAGGGCGAGAACGCCCCCTGGCGGAGCCTCGTCATGAAGGGCGCAAAACGCTTCGAAAACGGTCTCTGGTTCGTCAAGGAAATGCAACTCGCCGGAGAAAACTGGAAAACCGCAGTCAAATTCGATTTCGCCGAAAAGACCGAGAGATAAAACACCAGCACGAGGGGGGATTTTCAGATTATTCGTAAGTTATTCATTACAAACGAGTTATCTAATATTTTCACTGCGCTTAGAAAAAGAACGTCCTCTCCTCACAAGGGGATATCCAAAGGACGGGAGGGCTGCGCCCCCCGCACCCCCCGCCTTTGCTAGGGAGAAGGGAGAAGGGAGAAGGGAGAAGGGAGAAGGGAGAAGGGAGAAGGGAG
>CAZMWS010000031.1:0-13637 GCA_964570085.1 uncultured Lentisphaeraceae bacterium
ACCATGCCTTTCCAAGGCCAGCTCTGCCTCTAAGCACGCCGGGGAAAGCCGCCCCCGACCCCCCGCCCAAAAATGGCAGATTGTAGGGAGAAGGGAGTAGGTAGTAGGTTTGTAAGGTGCCGCAGGCGTCCTTCCGCCTACCGGTGGTACGGTACCGGCCTCCGCTATCCTGGAATTTCCGGAAACCCTCGTTGCCCTAAAGTATTCGGGGGGTACGGGGGGCCGAGGCCCCCGCTCCCACGCCTATGCCCTTCCGCCTACCGGCGGCACTGCGCGCCAATTCGGGCGCGCTTACTGCAGGCCCACTGCAGAGTGGCCACACTTCCTCCTTCCTCCTTCCTCCTACCTCCTTCCTCCTTTTTTTTCTCGGTGAATGGCCGCGCCATTCACCGATGGAACCGCTTTCCGATGCGCTGGACTGCCTGGAGGAATTCGCGGGGTTCGGGGCGTCCCAGGAGGGCGCAGAGAGCGAGATAGACGATTCCGAAAAGTGCGAGCGCCAGCAGCACAATCACTGCGGTTGCGGCAGTCCTGGGGAGGTGTTCCAGGAGGGAGAGCCTCTGGAGCCCCAGGAGGAGTCCCCAGGCAGCGGCGGAGGCGCCTGCGGATGCCAGGAGGAACCCGGCCAGGGATTTCAGGAAGGGTCCGAAGGTCCACTGGGGGAGATATTTGCGGTTCAGGAGGAGGAGGGTCACCACATTCGCCCAGGAGCAGAGACTGGTTGCCAGTGCCAATCCGCCCTGCCGCAGGAATTGCATCAAGACCAGATTCAGGATCAGGTTCGCCAGCAGGAGGAGCATTGAGATCCGCATGGGCGTCACGGTATCCTTACGGGCGTGGAAGGGATTGGTGGCCACCTTCACGCAGCAGAATGCGGGGAGTCCTGCAAGATAGAAAAGGAGTGCGAAGGTCGTCTCGCGAATCGCCTCGTCACCGAAAGCGCCGCGTGCGAAGAGGAGCGTGATGGTCTCCCGTCCGCAAACCATCAGGAATGCGGTGCAGGGGATGGCGAGAAAGAGGACGGTCCGCAGCGCGAAGTCCAGTCCCTCGCGGATGCCCTGTGCATCGCCCTTGACCTGTGCGCGTGCCAATGCAGGGAGAGCCACCTGCCCCATTGCCACGCCAAAAAGCCCCACCGGGAGATAGACCAACCGGTGGGAGTAATTCAGGGCGCCCACGGCGGCGGCGCCCAGCCAGAGCCCCAGCCCCTTATCCACCAGGCCATTCAACTGCGCCAGGCCATTGCCTACCAGCACGGGGACAATCCGGCGGCAGAGCGCACGGACCTCGCCGTCCTTCACATTCAGGTCCCAGCGGTAGCGAAAGCCGTATTTTCGGCAAGAGAGCACCAGCGTTGCCAGCTGCAGGAAGCCGCCCAGGAGCGTGGCGCCGCAGTAGAGCCAGAGCGCGGTCTCGTCCTGGTTGGTCCACCCCAATCCCAGAAGGATCAGGGAGACCACCATGGTCATATTGAAGACCGCCTGCGCCGCAGTCGCCTGGAAAAATACATTCAGGCTATTGAGAATTGCGGCGAAAGCGGCCGCCGCGCAGATCAGAAGCGAGAACGGCATGAGGATCGGCAGGAGCCTCATGGTGACCCGCGTGGCGTCGTCCTGGATCCACTGGCTCCAGCCAAAGACTGCGGCCAGTGCACCCAGCAATACCGTGGGGATCAACAGCACCAGGAACTGCAGCGTGATCGCGCGGCAGGCGAGCGTCCAGGCCTCCTGCTTCTTGTCCTCCTCCAAATAGCCCGCCAACGCCGGGACGAAGGCACTGGAGATGGCGCCCTCCCCCAGGATCATCCGGAGGCTATTGGGGACGGCGAAGGCGGTGTTGTAGGCGGCCTGCGCTACGCCGGTGGCGCCCCAGAAGGCGGCGGCGAAAATATCCCGGAGCAGTCCTGAGACCCGCGAGAGGAGGATTCCACCCGTGGATCCCAGAAATCCCCGACCCATGCCCGCCTTGCTCCCCGAGGAAGAAACCGTAGACGAAGCCGCCGGGGTTTCGCCGCCGCCCTGCCCTGTCGCCATGGTGGCCATGACGTCATTCTGGGAGGGAGCGGGGACCTGGGAGGCATTCGACCCGTTTTCGGGGCGCAATTCGGAGGACATGGGAGGCGCGGGGATCGTTCAGGAGAGCTAGTTCTGCGGAACGAGGATCTCGCCCCAGATATCGTTGCCGGAGAAGTGCCAGACACCGGGCTCCACCTCGTGGGCATTGCCATAGATGGCCTTCATGGGGGGAGTGTCAGGAGGCAACCGGAGCGTGGCATCCACATTGTCGGGACCAATGGAAGCCGCAATGACGGCGGGGCGACCATTGTCGTCCGTGCGGAAGATCGCGGCCTCCATCTTGCCACTCTCCACCTCCAGAGGCAGCGCAATGGGACCCCCCTTGGAGAGGAGCCAAGGAGACAGATTCTTCACCATGGTGGCCAGCTCCTTGGCCTCCTGCCAATGCCACAAGTAGTCCTCTTCGGTCTGCACCGCCTCACCGCCAAAGCGGTCGGGGTCATTGAAGCCGCGCTTCAGATCGAAGTAGGCATACATGATGAATCCGCGGGCACCCCGGATGGCCTCCAGCAATGTGATTCCGCGCATCTGCTGAGGACGGGGCTGGATCCAATTGGCGAAGTCCTTGGCATTGTCACGGGATTGGTACACGCCCCAATTGAAGATCTGCGGGACTCCCCAGAAGGGCTGTCCGGAGGCCTGTGCGGCATCCACGCCATCCACGGTGCGGCGCTGATTGGAGACCTTGTCCTTGGTGATGGGATAGGGATCCACCGCCAGGATATCGCAGGAACTCCCGAAGAAGGGCGTCTCCAGGAAATCGCAGAGGACGGAGAGCACGGGGTGGTTGGGATCCACCTGATTGAGGTAGATTCGCATCTCCTCCGCCTTCTTCTGGTCCTTCAGGGGGATCTCGTCATTGTTGTACCAGGCCAAGAGTGCGGGATGGTCCTTTACGCGATTCACCAGAGTCTCCCAGAGCTCCCGGGTAGTCTTCACACCAATGGAGTTGCGCACGGCCCACACGAGGTCCTGATACCTCGGAAGATCATAGAAGTCCTTCATGCAGAAGATGATCTTCATATTGCGATCCTGGAGGGCGTTCATGGCGCGCATCATGGCATCGGCATCGCCGCCAGTGACGCTCTTCTCGATATTGAGAGTCCAGCTCCCGTAGGGCAGCACGCAGTTGTAATCGGAATCCGCGATGAGATCCAGGTCCTCCAAGATGCTGGTATACAACCCGATGGGAAGGAAGGGTTTCCCGTCCACGATCAAGCGCCCGTATTCGTCGATGATGCTGCTGCCCTGGGGACGCTCGGTCTCCTCAAAATTCTGTGCCACCACGATGCGCTCCACGCTCTCGCCGATGGGCACGCCATCGGAGCCAGTCAGAGTCGCGCGGAAGTCGGTCTTTCCCTCGGGCAGCGCGGGCAGGCGGAATTCCGCCATATGCTCCTTGATGGGCTCCTGGAAGAAGTGCCCCTCGCCCTGGGCATCCAGGACCATGAGCTCCACCGACATGCCGCTGAAGGCCGCCGTGCCCATGGAATTTCCCATGATGCCCACATTGACGCGCACCAGCGGATCCTTGGCATTCAGGATTCCCTGGACAGGATAGACGAACTGGATGGCGGGAGTCTTCTCGGCCGCAGTGATGCTGACATTGTCGAACCAGGCGGTTCCCGTGGAACCACGCTGGATATAGAGCGACAGGGAGCACTTCGCCGCATCCTTGGGCACAGAGACATTGACCTCCAACCAAGTCCAGTCTTCACAATCCCGGGGACCACTCTTGTAGATGCCGCCCATCCATTTGTCGGACGAATCAGAGAACTCCACGCCGACACTTGGAAGACCGGGCTTCACATCCTTGGAACGCATCTGGACCGCCAGCGTATAGAGCTTCCCGGGCTCCAACTCCAGGGGCTGGCTGACAAACTCGTATTTCATCTCCGCAGTCCGAGTCAACTTCAGGCCGCCATTGCCATTGAAGCCGAAGCCGCGATTCACCTCGGCGCCCGCCGGAAGGCGCCAGCCCATTGCGCCATCCTCAAAATTTCCATTCTTGACGAAATTCTCCGACGCAGCGAGGAGGAATGAAAAACACACCAGGAAGAAGAACGAGAGAGTTTTTTTCATGGTCGTTGAGAGAGTGCGGTGGATTTTTGGATATATGGGGGGATTTTGGAAAAAACTCCGGATCCGGGATTCTGTCTGGTTCTCTCTGTTTTGCTGTCTGGCCCTACTTTCCGGCGGGGATGTCCTCGGCCTCCACAGTCTCCTCGCGGCCATCGAAGCGCGTATACTGCGGGAAGAAAGTGAGGTTCTGCTTGCCGGTGCGGCCATTGCGGTTCTTTGCGATGAGGAGCACGGCATCCAGTCCTGCGGCGGATTGGTCGGCGTCCTGGGCGTATTGCTCGTCGCGATTACGATGGAGGATGGCTACCACATCGGCGTCCTGCTCAATGGCGCCGGATTCACGGAGGTTGCTCAGCTTGGGCTGGCCATCGCCCTGCTCTGCTGCGCGGTTGACCTGGCAGAGCACCACGATGGGAATCTGCAATTCCTTCGCCAGCGCCTTCAACGATCCGGAAATCCGCGCCACGTCATTTTCACGGTTGGCATTGCGATTTCCGGTGTTGATGGTGATGAGCTGGAGGTAGTCAATGAAGAGTGCTTTAATATGGTGGCGTTCATACATACGGCGCGCCTTGGAGCGGAGCTCCAGAATATCGATGCCACCAGTTTCGTCAATGTAGATCTGGCAGTGCGCCAGCGCCTTGCTGGTTTCCACTACCTTCTGGAGTTCGCCCATGACCTGCTCTTTCTGGTAGGCGAGCTTGGTGATATTCACGCGGGCGCCCGAGGAGATCATTCGCAGCGTCAGGCTCTCCGCGGTCATTTCCAAGGAGAAGATTCCCACGGGAATGCCCTTCATCGCCACATTGTAGGCCATGTTCAGTGCCAGGGCGGTCTTTCCGATGGAGGGCCGCGCCGCCAGCACGAAGAGCATGCCGGGCTGAAGGCCGCCGGTCATGGAGCGGTCCAGAATCTCGTATCCGGTGGGAATGCCCAGAGAGTCGGTATCGCTCTGCTCCATGAGCTTCCGGATGTGCTCCATGGCCTGATCCACCAGCGGCTGGATGGGCTGGTAGTCCTGCCGCTGATTCAGCTGGCTGATCTCCAGAATCTGCTGCTGGATGCGGTCCATGAGGGGCACCGCATCGCCCTCGTTTTCATAGCACTGGAGGATTGTCTCGGAGCAAGTGGAAATAATTCGCCGGACGGTGGCGGTCTGCTTGACAATCTCGACGTAGCTATCGATGAAGGCGGTGGTGGGCGTCTTCTCCATGAGGAGCGCCAGGTAGCTGGGGCCTCCCACGGCATCCAGCTGGTCGTTCTTCCGAAGATAATCCGCCAGCACCACGGGATCCATTCCCGCGCTACCCTTCGGATTCAGGGCCACCATGGCGTCGAAGATGGTCTGGTTCGCCTGGTGGTAGAAGGCGCCCGGGAAATTCAGGCGCTCCATGGCCGTGGACGCCGCATCCGCAGAGAGCAGCATGGCTCCCAGCACCGCCATCTCCGCCTGGGAGTTGTGCGGCTGCTCCCGGTCCAGTGTCAGAATGCTGGAGACCGAGGTCTGACGATCGGGACCGGGCTGCCGTTGGGGATTGAAGTCGTTGGTCATGGAGGATTCCGCCTTCGCGCGTCTTTTACCGCGCGAGCTTCAGAGTGAGGATCTGGTAGGGATGCAACGCCAGGCGGAAAGCGCCGTCCGCATCGCGGGCGGGCTCCGCAAGGGTATTCCATTCCAGGGCATCGGTGACCAACACCCGAGTGGCCTCGGCGCCCTCTTGCAACCGCAGGACCGCCTTCGAATGACGGCCGCGGGTCTCCACAATGCGCAGGAAGAGCTCGTCGCTCTTCTCGCCACGCTTGATCACCTCCAGCGAGACGCCCTCGCCTTCCAAGGCGAAGGGAAGCTTCGCCGCGGGCGCCGCGCGGTCAACGAAGAGCGCGGGCGCGCGATTGAGCTGTGCGGCCTGGGAGATGACATCGCTGGAGTCCAGGGACTCCTCGTGGGGGCAGATGGCGTAGGTGAATTCCTGGTGTCCCAGATCGGCGGTGTAGTCGGGCCATTTGGGAGCGCGCAGGAGGCTGAGAGAGACCACGCCCTCACGGATGCAATGGCCGTATTTGCAGTCATTGAGGATGGCCAGACCGCCTTCCTCGGTGGAAAGATCGGCGTAGCGCTGACCGCAGACCTCGAATTTCGCATCCTCCCAGCTGGTGTTGGTGTGGGTAGGACGGCGGATCTGCCCGTATTGGATGTCGTAGGTCGCCCAGGAGCTCTCCACGGAAGTCGGGAAGGCGACTCGAAGGAGCTTCCGGCCCTCGTGCCACTCCACCGCATTGCGGAATTCCAGGGTCCCGCCGTTGGCGGCCAAGGAGACCTCCTGTTCGATGGAGGACTCACCAATAACCAGAGAGAACTTCAGGACGCCACGCACGGGGCCAATCTCCCGCAACGCACTCTCGCCACGAACCGCCTTCGCTTCGTCCACAATCTGGTTCTTGTACCAGGGATCCACATCCCAGGCGTCGTATTCCGCGGCCTCGTCCTGGTAGATCCGAAGGACATTGCCCGCGCCCTTGAGCCACTGACGGCCGCTCTGCTTGGCACGGCACTGTGTCAGATGGGCATCCGCATCGAATGCGCAGAAGAGCGCGCCATTCTCCAGAGTGAGCTGATTGCGGTCGCGGACGGTAGGCATTGCGGAGGTCGCGCCCTTGGGATCCCGGCGCAGGACCAGGAAGCCATCCGCGGGGATCTCCACGGCGGCGAAGACCCGGTCGTCGGACTCGACCTGTACAGTCACCGCGTCGCCCGCCGCAGTAGTGATGGCGCCAGTGGACCACTCCTTGGGGAGCTCCACGGGTCGGCGATAGGGCACCGAGAGGCTGTTGAAGAGGACCAGCGTATTCTCCTGGCGCGCCATGAGGCGTGCGGCCGCCTTCTTCTGGAGTTCGTCCAGCGTCTCCAGGCACCACGCGTGCTCTTTGGCGGTATTTTCGTAGACCAGCCGGATGGAGGAGCCGGGGATGATATCGTGGAACTGGTTGATCAGGATGGTCTTGACGACCTTGTCCAGCTCCTTGCGGGGGTATTCCTCGGGAGGCAACAGGCTACAGAGCGCCTCGGTCTGGAGGAGCTTCTGCTCCAGCTGACGATTGGCGCGCTTGGTGCGTGCCTGGCTAGTGAGAGTGCCGCGGTGCTTCTCGAAGTAGAGCTCGCCCTCCCAGACGGGCAGCTCATCCCAGCACTTCGCCATGCGCTCCATGGTGTCCTGGGCATTCCCCATAGTGAGGCGGGGGAAGTCCTCCTGATCCTTCATGAGCAGCGCGCGCTCCACGTGGTCGCGGCAGGGTCCGCCACCGCCATCGCCAATGCCGTAGGGCATCACGAATTCGGGGCAGATGGTGGATTCCTTGAGCTTGTCCTGATTCTGCGCCATGACGCCGCCGCCCAGGGAGGAGTTGTAGTTATTGTCCTCGGGAGGCATGTGGGCGAAGATCTGCGTGCCATCGATGCCCTGCCAGCGGAAGGTATTATAGACGGGCTTGTTGATGGCATTCCAGGCCAGCTTCATGGTCAGGAAATAGTCGCAGCCGCAGATCTTCATGATCTGGGGGGTATTGCCGTTGTAGCCAAAGACATCGGGCATCCAGAGGTTCTTCACCTCCACGCCAAATTCGTCCTTGAAGAAGTTCTTTCCGTGGAGGAACTGTCGGATCAGGGATTCGCCGGAGGGCAGGTTGTTGTCGGCCTCCACCCACATGCCGCCTTCGCACTCCCAACGGCCCTCCTGGACACGCTTCTTGATCTGCTCGTAGAGAGCGGGATAGTATTCCTTGGTGAAGAGATAGAGCTGCGGCTGGGATTCGCCGAAGTGGTATTCGGGGAAGCGCTCCATGAGGCGCAGCTGATTGGAGAAGGTCCGCGCCACCTTCCGGATGGTCTCCTTCACCGGCCAGAGCCAACCCACATCGATGTGCGCATGACCCGTGGCAGTGCACTTCAACGCGGAACCACAGGCGGGCAAGCGCAACACGGTCGCCAACACCGCACGAGCGGCGGCGGCATTGTCGGGCTTGCCGCAATAGACATCCAGGGACTTGTAGAGCGCGTGGGCCAGCTGGCGCGCGCGATACTTGGTGCAGTCCGCCTTGTAGTATTCCTTCAGGAGGGCATACAGGAAATCGAATTCGATGCGGTAGTGGTAGAGCTCGTCGCGGAAGGTGGCCAGCCGCAGAGACTTGACCACGGGGTGGGACTGCCCTTCGGGATGCGCCTCACGGCTCACGTGGGGCGCCCAGGGGAAGTCGGTCTTTCCCTGGACATTGCTGGAGACGCCCTCAATCCACAAATCCACCTTCTGGTTGGCCTTGGCGGGCTGCGGGAAGTAGAAGATCTCCCTCACGAAATAGCGGTCGAAAATAGAGTGGTCAGTGAGACTGCAGATGGGGACGCCCGCTTCGTCAAAGACCATCGATTCTCCGCCCAGATTCAGGCGCATGACCAGTTGCTGTCCCTCCCAGGACGCGGGGACCGTTCCGCGCACGTGGACCCAGCAGCTATCCCAGTCCTTGCCCCAGCATTCCCCCTCCTGCAGAGGACGATAGGTGAGGCTCTCGCGATCCTTCCAGGGCACCGGATCCTTCGTGACGGCGATCTCGGCGGTGAGAGGAGAATACTCCTTGAACATGTCCTCCTCGGAACGGCTGTAGAAGCCCTCGAAGCGAGTGAGGATCTCATTGAACTGACTCTGAAGCATGGCGGTAAATTTTCCCGGAAACTATGTGCTTCGGACTAGTGATTCTGCTGTTTGCGGACCTTGATGGTGAGCTCGGAGGGAGAGAAGAGCACGCGGCTGTAGGGCTCGGGGATGGATTCGGTGAGCCAGACATTTCCGCCGATGACGGAATGGTGGGCGATGGTCACGTCTCCCAGGATGGTGGCGCCTGCATAGACAGTCACATTGTCCTCCAGGTTGGGATGGCGCTTGCTGCCCTTGATGATCTTTCCACAGCCGTCCTTGGGGAAGGAAAGCGCGCCCAGGGTGACGCCCTGGTAGAGCTTCACGTTGTCACCCAACACGCTGGTCTCGCCAATGACCACGCCCGTGCCGTGGTCAATGAAGAAACTCTTTCCGATGGTGGCGCCGGGATGGATGTCGATGCCCGTGACCGAATGCGCGTATTCGCTCATGATTCGGGGCACCAGGGGGATGCCGGCGGCGTAGAGCTCGTGGGCGATGCGGTGGATCGCGATGGCCTTGAAGCCGGGATACGCCAGGATGATCTCGTCCATGGAGCGGGTGGCCGGATCGCCATCCAAGGCGGCGCGGCAATCCAGCTTCAGATTCTCGCGGATCTCGGGCAGCTTCTCCATGAGGCGACGCGCCGCATTCTCGGCGGTCTGCTCGCGGGCGGGGGAGTCCTCCTCGGAGGTGCGCGCCAGGTATTCCAGCGCCAGATCCAGCTCCCGAGTGAGCTCGCGGCAGATGCGCGGGAGCTGTCCGGAGAGGAATCCTCCCAGGAAGGAGCGATAGCAGTGTTCCCTGCCGGAGTATCCCGGAAAGAGGATCTCCAGGAGCTCCTCCAGGATCCGCAGGACGCTCTCCCGGCGGGGGAGGCTCCGGTCGTCATTATAGGAGACTGCCAGGCCATCCAGGAAGGTGTCCTGGAGGCGGCGGCTGACGTCGTCGAGATAATTCAGGGGATCTTGAGTCATAAATGAAGTCGTTTCTCTTGCGTAGTTCCGGAGGGCATTCCGGGTAATTTACTCCTGCGTGGCGAGCATGCCATCCCGCGCGGCGCGCAAGAGCGGCAGAACTTGTTCCACAGGGAGTCCGACCACATTGGAGAAGAGTCCGTGGATCTCCTCCACAATCTGGTCGCCGTGCTCCTGGATGGCGTAGGCGCCCGCCTTGTCCAGGGGATCGATCTCAGCGAGATACTTCTCGATCTCGTCCTCGGAGAGCTCCCGGAAGCGGACGCGGGTGTTGGTCTGCCAGCTGAAAAGCGCTTTTCCGTCTTTCGCCAGCGTCGTGCCCGTGACCACAAGATGGCTGCGGCCGGAGAGCTGCCGGAGCATCGACTTGGCCTCTTCCAGATCGGCGGGCTTGCCGAAGATCTGGTCGTCCACGGCCACAACGGTATCCGCACCCAGAGTCAACTTGCCGGGATGCTTCAACGAGACCTCCTGCGCCTTCTGGCTGGAGAGGCACCGCGCGTATTCGCCGGGAGTCATGACGCCATCCCAGGATGCCTCGGCGCCCTGCGCGGGATCCGCCTCGAAGACCACGCCGGCACGAGTGAGGAGCTCCTTTCTGCGGGGCGAGCGGGATGCCAGCACGATTCCGGGCATGGGACGGCTTCCGTCGGAGAGGCAGATGGTGAGGATCTGGTAGGGCTTCAGGGAGAAGGAATATCCGCCCTCCCGGAGCGCCTCCAATGCCTCGCCGTCCTCCCATTCAATGGCATCCATGCAGAAGGGCGCATACCCCTGCAACGCCTTGTCCAGGAAGAGCTTGCCGGTGGTATGGCGGCCGCGGGTCTCCACGACGCGCAAAATCCAGTCGTTGTTCTTCTCGGCGCGCTTGAGGACCTCCCAGGAGACGCCCTCGCCTTCCACGCGGACGGGGAATGCCAGGGTGCCGGCGGAGAATTCAGGGAAGAGCCAGGGCTCCCGATTCAGCATGGCGGCCTCGTCAGAGACGGTGGAATCAACCAAGGTGAGCTGGTGAGGCAGGAAGGCGTAGGTGACGTACTGCGTGCCCAGGTCGGCATTGTAGTCGGGCCACTTGGGGGAGCGCAGGAGATTCAACTCCATGACGCCGCCACGGACACTGTGGCCATACTTGCCGTCGTTGAGCAACGCGGCGCCACGCTCTTTGTCGGAGAGATCGGCATAGCGGTGAGCACACACCTCGAACTGCACCTGCTGGTGGCTGGTATTGGTGTGGGTGGCGCGCTTCATGACGCCATACTGGATCTGGAAGGACGCCTCGTCACTGCGGACATTGGTGGGGAAGGCGACGCGAAGCATCTTGTGGCTCTCGTGCCACTCCACGGTGGTGCGGAACTCCAGACGCGCGCTCTTGCGATCCAGGGAGATCTCCTGTTCCAGAGTGGAGTGGAGGAACTTCATGCGGAAGCGCAGGACCTGTCGCACGGGACCCATCTCCCGCAGGGGCTCCTCCAGCAGCGTGGGCTCCCAGGGCAACTCCTCGCCACGATACCAGGGATCGATATTCCAGGCGTCATAGATAGCGGTAGTATCATGATAGACGTGGAAGGCGTTTCCAGGAGAATCCAGGAATTCCTGTCCCGTGGTCAGATCCACCGCGGAAAGCACCCGGCCCGTCTTGTCAAAGACGTATCGGACGCGGTCATTCTCCAAAGTCAGCTCCTTGTCCTGCAGGCACTCCGCGGGCTCCATGCCACGCTTGGCATGCAGGGTCCGGAAGCCCCAGGCGGGCACCCGCGCCTCGGCCACAAGATGCCCCGTGGACTCCTTCTGGCAGGGGACCGCCTGGCCCTCTTCGTCCACCAGAGCGTTCTCGGAGAGCTCCTCGGGGAGCACCAGCGGCCGTTCGTAGGCAGTGGAGAGGGAGTTGTAGAAGGTCAGCGCGTCCTTCTCGGGAGCGAAGAGCTCCTGGGCGACCTGCAAAAGGATATCGGAGAGCTCCTTCAGGCACTGCGCGTGCTCTTTTTCGGTGCGATCATAGACCAACCGGATGCAGGAGCCGGGGATGATATCGTGGAACTGGTTGACGAGGAGCAGCTTGCAGATCTTGTCCAGCGCCTTCCGGGGATACCTCTCGGCGGGCAACAGGCTGCAGAGCGCCTCGGTCTGCCAGAGGCGCTCCTCCAACTTCCGGTTGTTGCGCTTGGTGCGCGCCTGGCTAGTGAGAGTGCCGCGGTGCTTCTCGAAGTAGAGCTCGCCCTCCCAGGTGGGGAGTTCCGCATAATGATCCAGGACGCGATCGAAGAAGGGCTGCGCAAAACCCATCTTCACCTTCGGCACGCCCTCCCAATCCCGGGCGAGCTTTGCGCGGGTCACATGGTCCTCGTTGGGACCGCCACCACCATCGCCCAAGCCAAAGAGGGACAGGAATTCGGGGAGAATCGCGGATTCCTGGAGGCGGTTCTGCGCCTGCGCCAGTAGCGAGAAGGAGCAACAGGAGTTGTAGTCGTTTTCGGGCGGGAAGTGCGTGGCCACCTGAGTGCCGTCCACGCCCTTCCAGCGGAAGGTGCTGTATGGGGGCTTGTGGATGGTATTCCAGGAGAGCTTCTGGGTCAGGAAGAAATCGCAGCCGCAGATCTGCATGATCTGTGGGGTATTTCCATTGTATCCGAAGACATCGGGCAGCCAGAGGTTGCGCACTTCCACGCCGAATTCGTCGCGGTAGAAGTTCTTTCCATGGAGGAACTGCCGCACCAAGGATTCGCCGGAGGGCATATTGTTATCGGCCTCCACCCACATGCCGCCCTGGCATTCCCACTGGCCCTCGTGGACCGCCTGGCGGATCCGTTCAAAAAGAGCGGGATAGCGGTCCTTCATGAACTGATAAAGCTGTGGCTGTGAGGCGCCGAAACGATACTCCGGATGGCGCTTGAAGAGCCGCAACTGGCTAGAGAAGGTCCGGGCGGCCTTTCGGACGGATTCCCGGACCGGCCAGAGCCACCCCACATCGATATGCGCATGACCGATGGCGGTGCAATGAAGCGCGGAGCCCTTCGCCTTCCAGCTTAATACCGGCGCCAGCTCTTTCAGGGCCTCGCCCGCACGGCTGGGATCGCCACGATACGCATCCAGCGCCTTGTTCATGGCATAGACAATGCGGCGGCATACATTGCTGTTCACATCCTTCCCCAGGAACTCCACATAATACCACAGCTGCCAGAACTGCGTGCGGAACTGATAGAGATCCTCGTTCCACAACGCCATCCGCGCAATGCGGACCACGCCCGTGGAGACGCCAGCGGGATGGGTCTCGCGCTCGGCATGGGGATTCCAATTGAAGTGCTCGGGGCCCAGGATGTTATTGGCGGCCGCCTCTACCCATAAATCCACAACCTCGCCGCCACGGAAGGGACGCTCCCAATAAAAGACCTCCTTTGTGGTGCCCGGATGGTAGACAGAGGTATGCGTCAGACCACACAAGGGCGCGCCACTCTCATCATATACCAGGCACTCGCCCCCTAAATTCAAGCGCATGACGCCCGTCTTGCCATCCCAGGACTCCGGAATCTTTCCCGTGACATGGAACCAGCCACTCTGCCAGTCATGCCCCCAGGCATCGCCCTCCCCCGAGGTCCGGTAGGTCAGACCCAACCGCTGATCCCAGGGCACCGGATCATCCGTGGTCGCAACACTGAGCTCCAACGGCGCATACTCGGTATACATGTCCTCCTCCGATCGCTCGTAGAAGAACTGTAAACGGGAAAGAATCTCGTTGAATTGGGAGGCAAGCATTTCTTTTTTGGGGAAAAAGGAGGAAGGAGGAAGGAGGAAGGAGGAAGGAGGAAGGAGGAAGTTAGGCCAGG
>CAZMWS010000032.1:0-3629 GCA_964570085.1 uncultured Lentisphaeraceae bacterium
TTCCGGCGCGGGGTTTCGCTTCTTGCGAAACCCTGGCCTAACTTCCTCCTTCCTCCTTCCTCCTTTTTCCGCCCCGTGCCCCCGCCTAGTTAGATAGCAGGTGGCAGGTAGTAGGGAGAAGGTTTACAAGGCGCCGCAGGCGCTCTTCCGCCTACCCGGCGGTACGGCTGCGCCAATTGGGGCGCACTCCTTCCTCCTTTTTGGGCTTTGGCGCAAAATCCACAAGAGTTATATTCTCTATGACTTCAGGAAGTTACGAAGCATTCTCCCGGACCACGGCATTATCTTCTCCCTCGTTGTAGAAGAAGTGTTCCGTTTCCCCCTTTCACATAGAAGGAAATCCATTGGTCATGAAGAGAACTCTCCCCTTTCTTGTCTGCTTGTTGACGGCGTGCGCCTGCTTTGCCTTGCGCGCCGTGGAACTCGGCGTGTCGTCGGACGAGCCCGTGTCTCCCGCAGTCTGGCCCCCGGGATGCTATGAATATTTGCAGGTGACGGTCACGCTTTCGGATGCCCCGCCAGACGCGCTCCTCCTCTATTGCGAGGCGTGCCGTCCAGACGGCGTCGCCATCGGCCGCTATTCCGCGCAGGTCTCCGAGACGGGGACAGCGGTCTTCCGCTTGGATGGCGGGGTGCTCCGCGGACAGGACCAGGAGGGCGCCTATCTCCTGCAGGACTTCCGGCTATTGACATCGTCGGGCTTTCAAACCGTCCCCGGCACCGTCACCACAAAAAGCTATTTGCCGCAGGTCTTTCGTCCACAGTGCCAGTCCACGCTGCTGACCATCCAGAATGGCCTCGTGGTCACTCTGGAAGACAATACCGCCACCCTGGAGTTCACCTGTCCACAGGACTCACAGGTCCTTCCTGATTTCTTCTACCAGGAGGACTGCGTCTTCGATGGTTTCGCCGTGGCGCTGGATAACCGCGTGGACTCCATCTACTTCCCCACGGAAAGCGCCGGGCTCTTCTCCACGTCTGCCTACACGGGCCTGGATGTCTCCCAGACGCTCCTGGAGCAGCTCTGGGAGATCGGCGACAAGAATGGCGATTACTCCCCCGGCGAGACCCTGACGATCTCTGTTCCCGTGGAAAAGAATCCCCTGCCGTCAGAGGATTCCATGGAGCCCACCGAGGGATTTTTTCTGCTGCTCTTCTACCACTGCCTGAGCCAGCGTCTGGAGGACATCGCCGCCCTGAAGTGCCATCCTTTCGACACAAACCAGGATCTCTGCCTCACGAAAGCGGAGCTGGATGCGGGACGCGCGCTTTGGCAAGACAGCGAGGTCACCCACGCATTCCTGCTGGGAGCCGTGGATCTCTGCGATGCCCTGGCTTACGGCTACGACGCCTTCTCCGAATGCTTCTATCCCATCCATGCGACCGACAACTAGGAGGAACGCCATGAAAAACACCCGCTCCCATTCACACCCGAGCTTCTGGACGCTGGCGGCACTGCTGCTGCCACTCGTTCTCCCCGCACTGGCACTGGAAAAGATCCCCGATACCATCCCCGAACCGCCCGCTGTCCTTGCGACCGCTCGGAAGATCGCCTTCCGCGGAGCGGATGAGGTCCTGAGCTGCGTGGGGCGCGGAGGCGGGGATGCCGCAGTCTTCTTTCATGAGGAGAAGGACGGCAAAATAGTCTGGAAGTCCGTGAAGAGCAGTCCCTATAAGGCAAAAATCACCATCGACCGGTACTTCGGCTCCAAGGAAGAACGGGATCGCATGATCGAAAATGGCCTCATGTCCCGGAAGGCCATTCTCGTTGTGCCGAATCTCGACTGCGATTCGGAGGACTACTCTTCAGATAAATGGGCTCCAGAACGGGATAGGCTCTATCTCAACGGACACTTCGTGGGATACCTGTGGGGAAGCAATGACAGCTGGCGGAATAACTCCTTCGAGATCCCTCTTGATTGGCTGAAATTCCCCTCCTCCCCTGGCGAAGAGGCGGAAAACCACCTGGAGATCTACGTGGATGTGGCCAATGGCGGCGAGGAGATCTGGATCCTCGGACAGGTGTGGCAGGGGATCGTCCTGGCCGCCGCCGACCCCGTGATGCTGGTCCATGGCTGGACCGACGAACAGTCCACTCTCGACGAGTTGGCGGATGCCATCACCGAGGAGACGGGGCTCCTCACCGCACAGGCGCGGGTGGTCCGGGATGCCTCGCCCGAGGAGAATGCCGAAATCGTGCAGAATGCGCTGGCTGCCGAGGCGAGCAAGATGGGCGTGGAGAAGTTCCTGGTTGTGGGACACAGCAAGGGCGGCCTGGATATCCGCCCCGTGATCGATGCCAATGGACTGGATTCCAAGTATGTGCGACGCGCCCTGCAGATCGGCACCCCCAATGCCGGCAGCCAAGTGGCCGATCGGGTCGCAGATCCTCAGACCATGAAGCAGTGGCTTGTCACCACAATTGCAAAATGGAAGGAGAAGATCGATGTGGCGAATCCCGGCTTCGTCTCCTTGACTACGGAGGGAAGTCGCGAGTTCAATGAGAAGTTTGGCTCTCCGAACGCCCCGCTTCACACTATCATCGGATTCGTGCTGCCGCAGTATCTCGAGGGACTCTACAAGACAATCATCAAGGTCTGCGATCTGCCGCAACCCAACGACGGCATCGTCACTGTCGCCAGCGCACATGCCCTGGGCACTGCGGTGCCACAATCTCCCCTGGATTCCGGCGAGTCCTCCCTCTACGACCACTGCGCCATCGTCCGCGGCGAGGGCAAAAAGCCCGTGATCGCCCTCATTAAAGAGCTGTCCGGCGCCTCCGTCGCGCGCTTCGCCTCCATCAATCCTAGCTCCAGTAACCGGACCTCCCTGCAAGTCAAGACACGCTCCGCCGAATTCCCCGAAGAGGCCCCTGTGGAATCCCCTGCCGCCACCACAGAGCCTGCTCTCTCCGGAAACGCACTCCAGGACGAGCCCGTCCTGGTCTCCGGCACCACTCCCTGGAAGACCTCCGCGACCTTCCTTAAGCCGGGACGATACCTTTTCTGTCTGGGCTTCGCCCCCGAAGATGTCACGGTGGAATTGAAGCTGTCCTCCGAAGCGACTCCCCGGAGCCTTGTGCTGACGCGGGAACCCGACGATGGCGACGGCTTCCTGAAGTCCATGGGACTCTGCGCCTGCGATATCGACCTCGAGCAGGCCGATACGGGCGTCTTCACGATCCGAGTCCCCGAGGGCACCGAGGAAACCGCCATGGTCTTCTTGCTGCGCGGCGCGGTGGATATCCCGAAGTTCCATTTCCAGGCGGAGACCGGCGGCTCCGACGGAAATCCCGGAAGGGAGGCGCTCTTTACCGCCTGGCTCGCGTCACCCCTCGATGACACCCCACTGACTGCCGGACTGCAGGGCGTCGTGACCACCATCGCACCCTACGAGTCCCAGGAAACCCCGACTATACTGAATCTCCATGACGACGGACAGGATGGCGATGCGGTCGCCAGCGACGGCGTCTTCTCCGGACGCTTCACTCCCGATACCCCGAATTTCTGGATCGCGAAAGCATCCGCACAGGTGTCTGAGGATTCTTCCTATGCCGGAATGGAGTTCGCGGACAAGGCTAGTTTCATGACCTTCCCCGGCGAAAGCACAATCCAGCTTCCCTTGACGGA
>CAZMWS010000032.1:3639-13525 GCA_964570085.1 uncultured Lentisphaeraceae bacterium
GCCGGCGCACAGGAGATCCCGGATTATAAGAAGAATCTCATTCTGGAGACGGAGGTCACTACCCCCAAGCCTGGGACGTACACTCTGGAGGTCGCTCTCCGGGATGCGAATGGTCAGCCCATCTATGCGACTTGCACCTGGACCGCTACCGAATCGCCGGAAACCCACGAGTGCCGCGTGTCCATCTCTCCCGAGGAATGGGAGAAGTTGCAGGTCCAGCCCTGGAAGGTCCATCGGGTCATGCTGCTCTGGGAACCCGCCGACATTGAAGGCACCCAGGACTCCGACGAAAATCCCAGGATGAGACAACAGCGCATCCGCACGGTGTATCCCGATCAGTCGCTGGAGGCGGCATCTATCCCGAAGTCCTGGAGCAATCCCCTGCAGATCCGGCTCACCGGCGAGGGCACCGCAACCATCCAGGATGCCGATTCCCTGGCTGGCGGCGTCCTGGAGCTCAAATTGCAAGTGGAGGTAGAGGGCTGGGAGGAATACTGCAAAGACCTGAATTTCACTCCCACGCCGACGGTGTCTATCCCCGTCGCCTCCGAGAGCGGACGACATGTCGGCCAGGCCACCGGCACTCTGGTGCGCGCCGAAGACGGCACCTTCTATATCGAGGCGCAGGTGGCCGCACAGGCCGGGCTGAGCCTGGAGCTGGAGGACGCCTCCTATATCATCTCCGGCGGACAGGCCACATTCCCACAGCTGGAAGACATCTCCGAGTCGTTTTTCGTCCTGATGGAGGGCGAATTCCATACCGGAGTCCTCTCCATACAGGATCTCCATCGAAATATCCTGGTGGATAAGTTCACCAGCGATAAAGAAGAGGTGACCTCCGTGGTGGATAACACGAATCTCACGGTGACTGTCACCCGCGATGACGATACCACTCCCTCCTCCGACGAACGCTTTTTTCTCTATGTGACCGCCCTGGGGGATATCGCTTCCTTCGCGGAGAATACAATCCCCCTGGGCGACTGGACGCCGGGACAGGTCATCAGCTATGGATCCGTGCTGGAAGTGACCGACCAGGTCCGGGAACTCCTCCCCACCATCGGAAACGGCGATGGTCTCTGGGATTCAGGCGAGGAACTCACACTCTCCATCGAGACTACCCGGGAACTCCCGGAGATGCTCCACCAATGTCTGGGACTCATGATCGCAAAACGCGATACCCCCTCTGCCGAAAAGATCCAGGAAGTCCTTCACCCCCTGGACGAAAACGAAAATCTCTCCATCTCTCTCCCCGAAGTGGAGACCGGTCGCGCAAATTGGAGCAAGGGCGCTCTGGATCCCACCGTCCTCCTCAACGGAATCATGCTCCTGGATCACCAGGAATACCGCTATAACGCCTCTCGAAGAAACTTCTTCCCACACCTTTAGGGGAGGTATGAAGCGGGGGGCACGGGGGCTGCCCCCGCTTTAGTACTTAGCAGGCTAGTGGCTAGCTGCTAGTTCATGAGGTGCCGCAGGCGCCCCTCCGCCTACGGCGCGAAAGCAGGCGGGTTCGCCCGTAGGTAATAGGTAGAAGGTAGTAGGTAGAAGGTTAAAGCGGTGCCGCAGGCGCCCCTCCGCCAACGATGCGTGTTTCCCACTGGGAGTTATTTAGGCAGGTGTAGTTCGCAGAAGACTACCAACGGAGGTCGGGGTTTGCGCCCCCGCTCCCCCCGCCTAATTTCTTCCGCCTACTGGCGGTACTAGCGCGCCAACTTGGGCGCGCTTGGCGCACGCGGCGGGGAATCCCGGCGCGGGGTTTCGCCTGCGAAACCCTGGCCTAATTTCCTCCTTTCTTCTTCCTCCTTCCTCCTTTTTTGAGTTCGATGCGTTTTCTCCTGGCTCGACAATCGATTCCTTCTGGCGGGATGGTCCGTCGTGAATTGTCGGGCATTGTGGATGCCGCAGTGGGTCGTGGTCACGAGGTCCTGTTATTGACGCGTGAGGAGGGTGCGTCGAACTGTGGCTTTTTGCCTGCGGGGTTGAAGATCGAGATAGTCCGTGGGGGCGAGGGCGCCTTCTTGCGTCGTCTGGAGGAGCTCCGACAGTCGCAAGATGGCTGGGTGATCCTGGGCCTGGAGCCCCTCCCCGGATTGGATTTCTGTCTGTTGCAGGAGGGGTTGCATCTGGGGAGCGACTTGCCGCATCCCGGGGGACGAAAGACCCTCCTTGACCAGACGAACGGTCGGCTTCGCAGGCGTCTGGAGGCACTCTTCCGCAGTCCCTCGACTACGCAGATCCTCTATTCTGGTGAAGCGCAGAAGCGGACGCTGATGGCGGAATACGGCGTGCCGTGTCCGCGGTTGCGGGAGATCCCGCCCTGGCTGGACGACCTCCGCGGGGAGCCGGTTCCCACGGTGGAGGAGATCGCCCTCATGCGGCAGGCGTATGGCTGCCAGATCCCGGGCACAATTTTGATTCTCCAGCCCGCCGAGGAGTGGAGTGCCGGCGGCGTGGATCGCTCTTTGGAGGCGCTGGGAATCCTCCCGCTGCATATCCGGGAGCGCTGCCGGTTCCTGGTGGCGGGACAGCCCAGTCCGAAGAGCCTCTCGCTGCTCCAGCAGGCATCCCGAAAGCTGGGATTCCCCGAGGGGCAGCTCCGGTATCTCCCCACTCTCCAGCACGCGCGCTGCCTCATGGCGGCCGCGGATCTCATGCTGTTGCCCGCACGGGACGACTTCCATGGACTCCTGCTGGCGGATGCCCTACAGTGTTCCCTGCCGGTCCTCTGCACGCCCTTGAGCGCCCAGGCGGAACTGGCGCGCACCGCGGGATGCCCCGTGCTTCCCGAACCCTTCGATCAGGAGGTCCTGGATGACATGCTCGCCTGGACCCTGCCCTCGCTACCCGTTTTCCGTCGGCGTCTGCAGTCTCTGCACCAGTCTGACGAACGGCCCTCCCGTGCGCAGGCTATCCTGGCGCTCCTGGAAGCTGGAAATCCCCTCTCTTCGCGAGAAAATCCCCCGCAGGAGATCTGCCAGAAGATCCTCTCGGAACACCTCGCCCAGACGGAACGCCACGGCGCCCTCAAGCAGGACAAAAAGCGGAGCATCTCCCGGTGCGAGGACCCCCGTGGCGGCACGCTGATCCTGAAGGAGTTCCGTCGTCGGCACTTCTGGGAGGGCGCCCGTCATGTGAAGCGCTGCCAGGAGTGCACCGCCCGCATGGCGGGATTCACCGCGCTGTCCCGGGGCCGTGGACGCCTCCCCGATGGTGGCGACTACCTGCTTTTGGGGGATTGTGGCGAGGGGAACTTTTTCCTTACGGATTACGCCGCGCTCCCCGATGCCCCGGAGCTCTACGCCGAATGCGGACGAATCCTGGCGGATCTCCATGCAGCCGGAATCTTCCACCTGGATACCAAACCCGCGAATTTCGTGCGGAATTCCCATTGCACTCGCGAATGCCCCTACCGCGTCTGCCTGGTGGATTGCGATAATGTCCGACTGGATTCGCTCCCCATGCCGCTGGCGCATCGCGCAAAGAATCTCGCACAGTTTTTGGCGGGGACGGGTCGTCTGGCACGCCAGGACGAATCCCGCTGGCAGGAGTGCCTGCGCGCCTTTCATGCGGGATATAGCCGCGCCTGCCTGCTGGATCCCCTGTGGATTGGCCGCACGTGGGCGGCGGTCTGGGACCTCTTGGAACAGGGCGGCCATGTGGAGTATACGCTTCCGGATCCCCACCCAGGGGAATGTTTGCAATTCCTGCGTGAAGATCTACATTAACCCGCAGTTCTGAAAAGATTTACAACACTTTTGCTGCGGGTGTAGCATAATGGTAATGCACTGGCTTCCCAAGCCAGCTACGTGGGTCCGATTCCCATCACCCGCTCCAGCTTTTTATCCAGCTATTTTGATTCGGGGAAACGGGGGCGTTTCACACTCTTTCGCACGCTAGGTGGCGCACGGACTCTCGATTTCCCGTATCTCGTTTCGTATCAGAGGGCATTTATGCAGAAGAAGCTCAAGGTCGCGGTCATCGGTTTCGGCGGCATTGGACACCACCATGTGGCGCAGTATGCCGACCAGCCCGAATGCCAGCTCGTGGCGATTGTGGACATCAGCCGCAAAGCGCTGTCCACTCTCTCCTCCTCCATCAACATCGGCGACAGTGGACAGGCCAACCTGGCTGGCGTCCACAAATACACCTCCTATCAGCGCATGATGGCGAAGGAGCATCCCGACATGGTGGATATCTGCCTGCCCACCGATCTCCACGAACCCATGGCGATCCAGGCAATGCGGGATGGCTGCCATGTGCTTTGCGAAAAGCCCATGGCGCGCAATACCGATGCCGCCAAGCGCATGATCGCCGTGGCGAAGGAGACCGGCCGGCACCTGATGATTGCGCAGTGCATCCGCTTCTTCCCCGCCTACCGCGGTTTAGCGAAGATCCACCACAGCGGCAAATACGGGAAGCTCCTTCGGCTGACCGCCGAGCGGCTTTCCGGCTTCCCCACGAGCCCCTGGTATCGCGACTACAGCCGCTCCGGCGGCGCACTGCTGGATCTCCATCTCCACGACACCGATTTCCTCCATGTGCTCCTGGGCATGCCCCAGAAGGTATCGACCACCGGCGTCCACCGCGCGGAGGTATCGGGCGTCAACGAGTCCATCACCCGGTACTTCTTCGAGGGTGACGACGCGCAGGTATGGGCGGAGCAGAGCTGGCTGCGCAGTGGCTTCCGCGCGGGTCTGACCGCGGTCTACGAGAAGGCCACCATCCGTTTGGAGGGCGATACCCTGACCATTTCCCAGCCTGGCAAGAAGGATCCGAAGGTCTTGAATTTCGGTTCCGAGAAGAATGGCTACTGGCAGGAGATCGCATACTTCGTCCACTGCGTCCTGAAGAACCGCCCGGTCTCCGAGTGCCTCCCCGAGAGCACCCTGGATTCCCTGCGGATCTTCCAGGCGGAGGAGAAATCCGCCAATTCCCAGGGAAAGCCGGTCGCCCCCTAGGAGGCTTTCCCCCCCCAACTCCCTCCGGCTGCCCGTTTTGCTAGGACATGTGGAAGCGTGCTACATTAGGACGTTTTCCGAAGGAGGGAGTGCTCCGAGGCCTCTCTCTTTCCCGCCTACGCCGCAGGGCGTTGCGCATTGGGCGTCGGGGTGAGGATGCCGCCGGACGCTTTCTGGAGAACGCCGGCTATGCGCTTCTCTGTCGGAATTGGCGCGCTCCCCACAACCTGGGGGAGCTGGATCTTGTCTGCCGCGATGGCGCGGGAGTCCTCTGTTTTGTGGAGGTCAAGACCCGCCGGATCAAGCAGACAAATGCCGCCGTTGCCTTCGGGGAGTCGATCCCCAGTCCGCTGGCGGCATTGACGCGCGGAAAGCGGCGCCGGATGGCGCGCGCGGCCGCCGAGTATCTTTCTGCCCTGGGAAATCCCCAGGTGTCCATTCGATATGATGTAGTGGAGGTCTGGTCCGAGTCTTCTGGACACCCCAGGTTTCTCCGGCATTGGCCCGCGGTCTCGGTCGAGACGCGCCGGCGATTTCCGGAGCGCGCGTGGGCGGACGGTCGCTTCCGGAATGCTATCCCCGCATGATGAATGACGCATGCGGCGCGGGCGCTCGCCCGCCCTTCCTTCCCCCTCTGCCCCTACTGCATGAAACGCATTTCTCCCGAAAGCGCGCGGCTAGGATGCCGTCGTTTTGGGAGAAACATGAAGAGTCCCATCCAAGTAAAAAAACGTAACACAAAAGAGCAACCAAACGCAGAATCTGTTTTCTTGCGAAACCTTGTAGAACACGCCTAGGAGGGCGGTGATCGGACGAGATGTCCGGTGCGTCCTTTCCCACGGCAAAAACAACCCAACACTATCACGACTATGGCACAGAAATCTCAGCAG
Organism: uncultured Lentisphaeraceae bacterium; assembly: GCA_964570085.1. GTDB lineage: Bacteria > Verrucomicrobiota > Lentisphaeria > Oligosphaerales > Oligosphaeraceae > UBA1724. Next base: position 9,488 of record CAZMWS010000032.1, read on the forward strand.
CTCGCCCTGTTCATTGATTATGACAACCTGATGGGCTTCAACGGCAAGACCGAGGGCGATCTCTCCCGCAACTATTCCCACTTGGATGTGGTGGCCTATTTGGAGAGCCACTACGGTCCCGTGGTCCACTGCAAGGCATACGGTGACTGGAGCGGTCCCCGCACTCGCCACACCATCACCGATCTCTCCAAGGCTGGCGCCGAGATGCAGTTCATCCCCCGCGGCAGCGCGAATACCTTCCGGATTCCCGGATATGCCGCCGTCTGCATGGGGCTGGATGCTCTGGATGAAATCCAGCGCAATCCCGCTCTGGGCGGCGTGGTCTTTGGCACCAACGACCTGGCGCTGCTGCCCTTCGTGAGCCGCATCCGCAGCCTGGGAAAGAGCGTCTATATCCTGGGCCCCGAGGCCGCCAGCGCCGCCGCACTCACCCGCGTGGCTGACGAATTCATCGTGGCCGCCGACAGCACCGCCACTGTCCGCACCAAGCCCAGCAATGTCTCTGACAAGGCGCAGGCGCTCTACACCATCAAGACCATCCTGGTCAACGGCGAGCTGCCCATCGCCCAGCTGGAGGAGAAGCTCCAGGAGGCGTTGCCCGAGTTCTCCGTGGCCGATTTCGGTTGCGCCACCTTCGAGGAGTTCCTCCGCAATGTGGCGAACACCACGGTGAAGCTGACCAAGGGCGAGGACGAGTCCCTCACTGTGGGATTGGGCAACTGCCACAACGCCTCCGCATACTCCGACGAGGAGCTCCAGAGCTTCGATCTGGCCCAGTATATGCAGGCCACCCGCTGGCACATCGCCGACGGCGACATTCGCGACAAGGTCCTCCACAACATCTACATCATCTTCTCCGAGAAGGGACGCGAGATGACCAACGAGGAGTTGCGTAACACCGTGGATCCCGATCACGTCGTGGAGGATCGTCCCTGGCAGGGAACTATCTGGTCCCTCATCTTCGGCGCCTGCCTCTGGGAAAACCCCAAGACCTCCAACCAGCCCCAGAGCCGCCGGCTGCTCTCCCTCTTCCGCACGGTTACCAGCGAGGACGACTTCCTTGTCCGCTACTACACCAGCCTCTTCAAGAAGGCCTTCGAGGATCGTCCGAATCTGACTCCCCAGAAGTGCGCCGAGCTCATGCATCCCGAGAATGTGGAGGGCGCTCTGCCTCTCTTCGAACGCGTTTTCCAGAATCTCCGGAATCCCGTGGTCATCAAGGCACCCGCTCCCCGGAAGTAGCATTTATTCAATAAAAATCCGCGAGTCGCCCCGGAAAGAATCCCCGGGGCGATTGTTCAGGGCCGTCTCACATGATTGCATCCCGCTTTTCCCTGCGATGCGCCGAGGAGGAATTCCTCGGTCTCCGGCAGGAATTCCGGGGGCGTCTGGAGGCGGCCTTTTCGGTTTATCAGGCGGGCTACCGGGAGGCGCATGGCGGGGAATGCGCACCCTGGGTCATGACCTCCGGTCGGCGGAGCCTCCGTCAACAGGCGCAGGAGATGTGCGCCATGACTCCCGCACAGCTCCGCGGACTCTATTGCAACGGCGGAATCCCCTCCTACGTGGAGGAGCTCATCCGCGCGATGCCCCTCACAGAAGAATCCGCATACTGCATTCTCCAGAATCGCAGCGAGGGATATATCTCCAAGCACCTCTTCGGCGCCGCCGCGGATTTCTCCCCGCGCTCCATCCAGGATCCCGCGCGCTTCCGTACCGCCCTGGAAGGACAGTCCCTCCGACTTCTCGACGAATCCCCGCACGGTGTTCCATGCTTCCATGTGTTCGATCCCGGAATCGCGGCGGAGATCGTGAGGGAATAATCCTTAAAAAAGGAGGAAGGAGGAAGGAGGAAGTTAGGCCAGGGTTCCGTGCCGGAACCCATCGCCGGGAAGACCCGGCGCTTGGTGTAGCGCGCCGCAGGCGGTCCTCACTTCCTCCTTCCTCCTTCCTCCTTCCTCCTTTTTTCCCCGGCCCCCCCGCTAGCTTTTTCCGCCTACTGGCGGTAATGTGTAATGCGCGTTGTAGATTACGCGTTGTCGTTTTTTGAGTCGGTGTATCAGTTGGAGGTAGCACATGTATCATTTTCCGATTGCGGCGCAGCTTTATTCTGTGCGTAAGGATTTTGCGGATCAGCCTCTTGGGACTCTGAAGGCTCTCAAGGCCATGGGATACCAGGGCGTGGAGTTTGCGGGCGCGGCCGTCTACAGTCCCGAGTTCTATGCCGCGCTCTTGAAGGAGTCCGGCATGGTGTGTTGCGGCTGGCATACCCCCTGGGAGGCCGTCCAGGATGACGCCATCCAGGCGACCATCCGCCTGAATCAGGCGGTGGGCAACAAATACATCGTGCTGCCCTTTGTGCCTGGCGAAACCGCCGAGGACTTCCGTCAGCGCGGACGCGATTTGAATCACATTGCGGATCTGTTGGCGCCCTACGGCATGCGCATTGGATACCTCTGCCATCCCGGGGACTTCGAAGTCGCCGCAGGCGATCCCAAGGGCTTGCGTCACTGGGATCTGCTTCTGGCGGAAGCGGATTTCCGGGTGGTCATCCAGCTGGATCTGGGAAATGCCATGAAGGGCGGCGCCGATGTGCTGGCGGAATTGAAGAAGTATCCCTACAGAAGCAAGTCCATCCACTGCAAGCCCTATAGCTACTCCAAGGGCGATCTGCCCCTCATTGGCGAGGACGACTGCCCCTGGAAGGAGGTCATGCAGTTCTGCCGCGATGCCGGCGATACCGAGTGGTGTGTCATCGAGTACGAGGCGAAGGGCGTCCCCGTCCTCGAAGCCATGGAAAAGAACCTGAAGAACCTGAAGGAATTCGCATAACAGACACAAAAGGTGCCCGCAGACTGAAGTCTGCGGGCCCCTTTTGTGTCAAGGAGGAAGGAGGAAGGAGGAAGTTAGGCCAGGGTTCCGTGGACCGGAACCCATCGCCGGGAAGACCCGGCGATTGCGCCAAGCGCGCTCAAATTGGCGCGCAAAAAGGCAAAAGGGGAAAATGGTAGCGGCATTTTGGCCGCACCGCGGCGTGTGCTTACCACCGGAGCGTTATTTGGGTAGACGCCGTTTCGCAGGAAGATCTCCAAAGGACAGAGGGGCTGCCGTCCCCGGCCCCCCCCGCTAGCTTTTTCCGTCTACCGGCGGTATTGCGCGCCAATTTGGGCGCGCTTGATGCAGCGCGCCGCAGGCGGTCCTCACTTCCTCCTTCCTCCTTCCTCCTTTCTCCTTTTTGGGGGATTCCGGCGCCCTGTCGTGCCCTTATATTTTGGGCATGTTGTATTCTTCGGAGAATGAGACCATTTGTGCGTTAGCGACGGCGGTGGGTGGGGCGCTTTCGGTGATACGTCTTTCGGGGGCGGAGTCGTTGGGGGTGTCGTGTCGGCTGTGGCGTGGTCGTGGTGTGCTTGGCGTGGCGAATGCGCGTCGGCTGTTGTTGGGGGAATTGCGGGATTTATCGGGGAGTCTGATCGATGTCAGCTGCCTGGCGGTCTACATGCCGGGTCCCCACAGCTATACCGGTGAGGACGTGGTGGAGTTCCATTTGCATGGTGGACCGATTTCTGCGCGGCTGGCGTTGGAGGCCATACAGTCCTGTGGCGTGCGCAGCGCGGAGCCCGGGGAATTCACTCGCCGCGCCTTTTTGAATGGGCGGCTGGATTTGACCCAGGCGGAGGCCGTGGAGCAGATGGTGGATGCCGAATCCCGACAGGCGCTCTCTCTGGCAAATCGACAGCTGGCCGGCGAACTGCGGCAGGTGGTGGAGGGACACTATCAGGAGCTGGAACTCCTTCTCTCTGAAGTGGAGTCCCGCCTGGATTTTCCCGAGGAGGAGTTGGATTGGATGAGCACCGAGGAGCTCCTGGGGCGTCTGGATGCCCGGAAGAATGCGCTCTTGGAGCTGGCGTCGACTCGTCGGGAGGGCGAGATCCTTCGGGATGGCGCGCGACTGGTGCTCTCGGGGGCGCCCAATGCCGGAAAATCCAGTCTGTTGAATCGGCTGCTGGGACGGGAACGCGCCATTGTCTCCCCCAC
>CAZMWS010000033.1:0-13495 GCA_964570085.1 uncultured Lentisphaeraceae bacterium
GGCTCTCCAATTCTTGCCGTCGTTCGGCGGCGTGGCGGTTACTTTAGCCCGGCCGCAGGGGTTTGCAAGTCGCTGGAAGGAAAAAAGGCGAAAAATTTCCGGAAAAAGGCGACGAAAGGCGCATTTAGCCGATGGCGGGGCATCTGACCAGGCAGGTTCCAACCAAAGGACGGAGGGCTGCCGCCCCCGTGCCCCCGCCTAGGCTCTTCCGCCTACCGGCGGTACAGTACCGGCTTTCGGGCCGCACAGCGGCGCGTGCCTAGCCAATGGGCGCGTTTTAGAATGCCGGGGGTATCCAAAGGACTGGGGGCAAGCCCCCCGTGCCCCCCGCAAATACATCTGGGTAGCCATGGTGGCCAGAACAAGCCCCCGCCTAATCTTTTCCGCCTACCGGCGGCACATTGCGCGCCAATATGGGCGCGCTTTACGCACGCGCCGGTAAATTCCGGCGCGGGGTTTCGCCAATGCGAAACCCTGGCCAAACTTCCTCCTTCCTCCTTTCTCCTTCCTCCTTTCTAAACGCAAAAAGGCCCCCGTGCCTTAGCGGCGCGAGGGCCCTTTTTGTGTTACGGGTTACTGCATGATGTTATCGCCGCCCCAAGAGGTGTTGCAGCCGGGGAACCAGTAGTATTCCAAGCCGATCGCGCTGTTATAGCCCTGGGAGGCCTTCTGGATGCCAATGGACTCCACGTGACCGTCGCTGAAGGACAGGTTCATGTTGTTGGAGTGACGGAAGTAGGAGAAGCGGGCGTCTTCAGGGAAGATGTAATCGGGGATGGCGTAGAACATGGTACCCCAAATGCTCTTCACAGTACCATCGAGGACATTGACATAGATAGAGGGGTACTTGACAGAGGAGAGGCGGTGCCAGGTGCAAGCCATCCACCACTTGCCGTCAGACAGGGAGCCGCCCCAGCGGAGGTAGTTCTTGATGAAGCCCATGGCCACATTGCACTGATAGCCGATGTTACCCAGCAGACGCTCGCTGGTGGGGCAGGAGGGGCAGTGCATGATCTTGTGCCAGGAAGACTTGTCCTCCAGACCATTCTGAACGCCGAGCCAGCCAGCCATGGGGTCTTTGGCATTCCAGTCTCTGAAGTCCATGGGGGCCTCGGGAATCATGGAGTTGTAGCAGAACCAGGGACGGCTGGAAGCCAGATCGTCACCAAAGTCGCGATCGTTGTCCAACCACGCCGTAGGAGGCAGGTAGTCGTCGTAGTCGTTGCCGTAGAGGATATTGCCCAGCTGGATCTCCTTCAGGTTGTTGGTGCAGCTGATGGCACGGGCCTTCTCACGGGCCTTGCTCAAAGCGGGCAACAGCATGGACGCCAAAATGGCGATGATCGCGATCACCACCAACAACTCAATCAGAGTAAAGGATTTACGCATTATGAATTCTCCTGTTTTGTAAAAATGGTATGTATCCCACCAACGGGACACAGTAGAGTTTAACCAAAACTTTCCCGGAAGACAAGTGCAAAAACAGGAAAATTTCAGAAAATTTCGCCCCCCCTGACAACTCATGACAATTTTGCATAGAATTTATACGAAATTGTCATGGTTTGTCTTATTGTAATTTAAGCAATGCCCCCTTATCGGCAAACCGCTACTTAGGCAGGCAGTGCCCAACCAAAGGACGGGGGGGGGGGCAGCCGCCCCCCCGTGCCCCGCCATGGCAAGGGAGAAGGGAGAAGGTAGTAGGTTTATAAGGTTCCTGCTACGCCATTCCGCCTGCCGGCGGTACAGTACCGGCTTTTGGGCCGCAAAGCGGCGCGTGCCTAGCCTACACGCGTGCCTTCCAAGCGCGATTTTCGCAGGAAGATCTCCAAAGGACGGAGGGGCTTGCGCCCCCCGTGCCCCCGCCTAGGCTCTTCCGCCTACCGGCGGTACGGTACCGGCTTTTGGGCCGCACAGCGGCGCGTGCCTAGCCTACACGCGTGCCTTCCAAGCGCGGTTTTCGCAGGAAGATCTCCAAAGGACGGAGGGGCTTGCGCCCCCCGTGCCCCCCAAAATACATCTGGGTAGCCGGGAGCCAACCTACGCCTTTCTACCTACTACCTAGCTATGGGCGGGGGAGCGGGGGCGGCAGCCCCCGTCCTTTCGATATTTTGCCCTGCCCCATGCTAGCTACGCCGTCCCCAAAGCGGCATGGCGCCCCCATCCAGCCAATGGCAGGGCATCTGACCAGGCAGGTTCCAACCAAAGGAGGTCGGGCTGCCGCCCCCGAACCCCCGCCTAGGCTCTTCCGCCTAACGGCGGTACATTGCGCGCCAATATGGGCGCGCTTTACGCACGCGCCGGTAAATTCCGGCGCGGGGTTTCGCCTTTGCGAAACCCTGGCCTAACTTCCTCCTTCCTCCTTTCTCCCTCCTCCTTTCTAAACACAAAAAGGGCCCCTTCGGCGATTGCCGAGGGGCCCTTTTTTGCGTGTCTTCCTACTCTTCGGTTTCGACGGCCTTCTGGTACATCTCCTGGACCTCGGCGGAGGGTGCCTTGGTGCAGAGAGCCACGACGATGGCGGCGACGAGTCCGGCGAAGAATCCGGGGAGCAGCTCATAGACTCCGGTGCAGTTCTTCAGAGTGACGATCCAGAGAACATCGACCACGGAGCCCACGACGATACCGGCGATTGCTCCGGGGAGATTGAAGTGTCTCCAGAAGATCGCCAGAAGGATTGCGGGACCGAAGGCGGCGCCGAAGACGCCCCAGGCATTCTCCACGAGCGCCATGATGGTTCCTGCGTGGGGATCCATGGCGATGAGCAGTGCGAGCAGTGCGATGATGAGGACCAGGAGTCGTCCGATCCAGAGGAGCTCCACGTCATTGGCCTTTCCCTGTCGGATGAGGGGCTTATAGACATCGCAGGAGAATGCGGAGGAGGCGGCCAGCAGCTGGCTGTCGGCGGTGCTCATGGCGGCGGCCAGGACGGCAGAAAGGAGGACACCGGACATCAGTGCGGGGAAGATCCGACGGACCATCTCCACGAAGACCAGCTCCTTGCCCGCGATTTCCGCGGTGTAGGGGATCACATTTCGTCCGATGAGTCCGATGAGAGCGGCGAAGATTACCACGAGAGCGGTCCAGCTAATGCCGATGACAGAGGACTTCCGGAGCTCCTTCTGGGACTTGATGGCGATGAATCGGATAATGATGTGTGGCATACCGAAGTATCCCAGTCCCCAAGCCAAACCGGAGACGATGGTAGGCACATCGGTGAAGTTATCCCAGAGTCCGCCGGGGAGGCACTGTGCCTCGGGGGCGATGGTCTCGAGAGTGAAGACGGCGAAGAGCGGTGCCAGGAACATGGCGCCGACGACCAGGAGTCCCTGGAAGAAGTCGGTCCAGCAGACGGCGGAGAAGCCGCCCAGGAAGGTGTATCCGACGATCACGAGGGCGGCCAGATACATCGCCAGATTGGAATCCATTCCGGTGATCTTATTGAAGAGGGTTCCGCAGGCCTTGACGCTGGAGGCGGAGTAGATGGTGTATGCCACCAGGAAGACCACCGCGCAGATCACCTGGAGAGCGTGGGACTTCGCCAGGAAGCGGTTGGAGAGGAACTGGGGGATCGTGATGGAGTCCCCGAAGACCACGGTGAATTTCCGGAGTCGGGGCGCCTCGAAGATCCAGCTGAGGCTGTATCCCAGAGCCAGTCCGATGGGAATCCAGACTTGTCCCATGCCCTTGCAGTAGATGGCGGTGGGCAGTCCCATGAGGACCCATGCGCTCATGTCGGAGGCGCCGGCAGAGAGTGCAGAGACCCAGGCGCCCATCTTGCGGTCGCCAAGGAAGTAGGTCTTCTCGCCGCCATTCCTGTCCTTGATGAAGAAGTAGATGCCGATGGACAGCATGAACAGCAGGTAGACGACAAATGCTAGGGGTTCCTGAAAAGACATGGGGATGTGTGTTGGTTTAGGGATGGATTGCTACGAATTGATACGAAAGGGATTTCTTCCGATTGCCTATCGGCTGGCGGGTCGGGACTGCTCCAGGATTTGTTCGTGGAGGCTCTCGCCGTTGGCGTCCATGGTGACGATGGCGGGGAAGTCCTTGACCTCCAGGCACCAGATGGCCTCGGGGTATCCGAACTCCTCTAGGAAAAAGACCTTCTTCACCCGGAGAATGGCGGCGGCAAGCACCTGTGCGGCGCCGCCCACGGCAGAGAGATATACCGCGCCCTGCGTCCGGAGCGCCTCGCGGGTCACCGCGCCCATGCCGCCCTTGCCGATGATGGCGCGCACGCCAAAGCGCCGAATGACCTCGGCCTGGTAGGGCTCTTCCCGCGCGGAGGTCGTGGGGCCCGCGGCGGTGATGCGCCAGCCGCCGTCCTGCGGGATCACCACGGGACCGCAGTGGTAAATGGCGCTGCCGCGCAAATCTAGTCCCTCCGGGAGTTCCGGGGGATTTTCACCGCCGGCGAGGAATTTATGTGCCGCATCGCGGGCGGTGTAGAGCGTGCCGTTGAGCAGCACCTGGTCGCCCAGGGACAGCGAGCGCACATCGGCCTCCGCAAGAGGAAGATTCAGAATCTTCAGAGACATTTTTGAGAGCTCCGCCTGTCAGGGCTTCCGGGGGGCGTCCGTGGTCTCCTGGCGGGGGATCTGGTAGATGACCTCGCCGGGCTTCGCCAGATTGAACTTGTCGCGCGCCACCTCCTCGATGGTGGCGCGGTCGCCGGAGCGCAGCCGCTCGATCTTTGCGTCGCGCTCCTGGACCTCCTTCTCCAGCCGTTCCACCTGCGCCTGGAGCTCCCGGAGCTCCTCTTTCAGGCTGCCATATTCGGCCACTGGCGGAACCCAGAACACCGCTGCAAGAATCACCAGGATGACCAGCAGAAGAAGAATGATGATCTGGTAGGGCTTCATGGTCTACGGAAGGAGAGGAAGCGTCTCTTCAGGCTACTTAAAGAGGTTGTATTTGAGGATATACCAGAGTGCGGCCACGCCATCGCGCCAGCCGATCTTCTTTCCCTGGTCGTAGGGTCTGGGCACATAGTGGATGGGGGTCTCCACGATGCGCGCCTTTGCCTTGGAGAGCTTCGCGGTAATCTCGGGCTCGAAGCCGAAGCGGTTGCATTCCAGCGTGAAGCTCTTGAAGAGCTCGGCGCGGATCATCTTGTAGCAGGTCTCCATGTCGGTGAGATGGAGATTTGCGCAGAAATTGGAGAATCCGGTGAGCCACTGATTGCCCTTCACGTGCCAGAAAGAGTCCACCAGGTGGGTGGGATTGGAGTATCGGGAGCCGAAGACCGCCTCCGCCTCGCCATTCTCGATATGCTGGAGCATTCCAGGGAATTCGGCGGGGGAGTATTCCAGATCGGCGTCCTGGATAATCACCACATCGCCGGTGAGTTTCGCCTGTGCGGTGCGGATCGCAGCGCCCTTCCCCTGGTTCTTCTCATGGCGGCAGAGCACCAGGTCGCTGGAGGGCGGAAGCGCCTCGAGCACCTCCTTGGTGCCATCGGTGGAGCAGTCGTCCACCACCAGGATCTCGAGATCGGGCACACCACAGGACCGCACCGCCTCAATGACGGAGGCCACGGTGTTCACTTCGTTGTAGACTGGGATGATGACGGAGAGCTTCATTCTTGATAAGACCATTCCAGGATCTGCTTGGCGATTTCGTCACGACGCTTGCCACGGTCGCTTCCCTGGACCCCCATGAGCACCACCATGCGGTTCTTGCCCTGGCGGGTGCAGGTGACCACGATGCAGTATCCCGCGCCGTCCGTAAAGCCGGTCTTCATGCCGTTGACGCCGGGGACCTTTCCGCGGAGGAGCTTGTTGGTGGAATTCACGTCGAAGGGGTTCTTCTTGTCTGCACGGATGCGTTCCTGGGTGGTAGCGGCCCACTTCCGGATAGCGGCGTAGTGCATGTCGCGGATGGCGAGATACGCCACTTCCAGAGCGCTGCCGGTATTCTCCTTGCGCGTCTTCTGGGCGACCACGGGGAGGCCGTGGGGATTCAGGAAATTCATGCCATTGAGGCCCAGCTCACGAGCGCGGCGATTCATCGTCGCGGGGAATTCCTCCGGGTGATCCTGGGAAATATAGCGGGAGACCACGTAGGCGCAGTCGTTGGCGCTGCAGACCATCATGCACATGAGCATCTCATCCAGGGTATAGGTCTCGCCGGTATCCAGATAGACGCCGTTGATCTTCTTGTCGCGGAAGTACTTCCGGTCGGCGGAAGAGATGGTGACCTGGGTATTCAGGGAGACCCCGGGATGGCTGTCGATGTACTCCATGAGGAGCATGGAGGTCATCAGCTTAGTGAGGGAGGCGATGGGGTAGCTCTTCGCGGCGTCCTTCTGCCAGAGGATGGCGTTGGCATCCAAATCAATCACCACGCCAGAACGGACCTCCTTCACGAGAGTCGCCAGACGATTCGGGAGCGCCTTCTCCGCATTCTTGAAGAAGCCATTGTAGTACGCCGGAGGCATTCCCGCCTTCTGCACGGACGAAGGAGGCGTCGCCGTCGCAGGCGGCTGCACCGCCACGGGCTGCTGCGGTTGCTGGGGCACCGCGGGAGTCCGGGGAGCCGCGGGCTGCTGAGCAACCGCGGGCGCGGGCTGTTGTGGCTGAGTGGGGGGCGGAGTAATCTGTGCGGGCGGTGCGGTGACCACGCGTCCAGAATCCTGTGTGGGGGCGTCCTTCTGGTCTCCGGCGTCGCGTCCACAGCCCCTTCCTGCAACGACGAGAACGGCCACCTGGAGGACCATGATGACCACGAAGAGAAGGAAAATAACGATTTTGCTATTGCTACGCATTATCCGAAAGTAATGGAATCCGTGGAGGGAGGCAGTTTACGGTTCTTCCCGTTCTTCTTTCCCTTTGGGGGCTCCTCGGGGAGGAACACGGGCGCCTTGAAGAAGGAGTCCGACGGTGGAGGCGGCGGCGTCTCCACGATGGGAGTGAATTCGGGAGGGGGTCCCTCGGTGGTCTCCAGATGGAGTGCGGGGGAGTTCTCCGGCGCCAGGGGGGAGTCCTTCCGGGCGGACGGCTTCTTGCGGCGCTCGGGGCGCTTCCGTGCCTCCCGGACAGGCGCCTCGGCGGCATCCGCCTTGGGACCACGGGGCTTCCGGGGAGCCGGCGCCTCTTTGCGGGGGGCGGATTTTGCACGGGGACCAGAGACCAGCGGGACCAATCCAGGGAAGCGGGGATCCATGCCGGAGTCCTCGGAAGCATCCGCCGACGATGCCTCGGAGGTCTCCTCTTCGGCAGTCATGGCCTCAACGCGGCCCTCGCGCTCCTCCACATCCCAATTCTCCTCCTGGCTGCCAAAGCGCGGAGAGAGCTCGGGGAGATCTGCCAGGAGCTTCCGGTCCCAGCCGAAGAGCTGCACCAGCAGCGCCACCAGCGCGCGGCCGTAGCGGTATTCGGCATGGTTCATGAAGCGGAGCTGGACGGGTTTCTTCAGGAGTCGGGGCACCAGTCCCACGATCTGCAGAACGCGGTAGAAGAGGAGTTTCGGCACCACGACGCCCTGGAAAACCAAGTGTAGCGCCTGGTGTGCGACGGGATCGGAGGCGGCATTCCCCTCCCAGAATTCGCTGGGTGCCTCGGGATTGAGGGCGCTCATGAGGAAGGGTAGCGCCATGGTAGAAAGCGCCAAGCCGCGGGAGTTGGAGTAGCGTCCGCGGCGCATGGCATCGCCGCGGAGTTTCAGCAGATGCCGCATCATGACGCCCTCCTGCTCCTCCCAGGCCTCGTCAACCACGGGCAGGAAGTGTTTGAGGAATCCGGTCTCGTGCATGACCTGGAAGGTATTGTCGCAGGCGGGATTCGCCAAGAGCTTCAGGAGCTCCTCGAAGAGCCGGGGCGCGCTGGCCAGCTGGATCTCCTGGCACTTTTCCCGAATCACAGTCTCCAGGCTTTCCTCCAGACGGAAGCCACACTGTCCCACCAGCTTCAACGCGCGAAGCATCCGGACGGGGTCCTCCTCCATGCGGAGAGTGGGCTCGCCCACGCAGCGCACAATGCCGTCCCGCAAATCCTGATAGCCGCCCGTGAAATCGATGACGCCGCGCTTGCCGGTGACATCCAGATAGAGGGAGTTGACGGTGAAATCGCGGCGCTTCACATCGTCCTCGAGAGTGCCGAAGCAGTTGTCGTTCCAGATGATGGGACCATCCTCGTGCTTGCGACCCTGGCGCTCCTTCTCGTTAGGCGTGCGCCGGAAGGTGGAGACCTCGTAGATATCGCCGCCGGCATAGACATGCGCCAGGCGGAAACGCCGGCCGATCACGTGGCAACGACGGCGCCCAAAGACCTTCCGGACCTCCTCGGGAGTGGCGCTGGTGGAAATGTCGTAGTCCTTGGGAGTCTTTCCCAAAAGGAGGTCGCGCACCGCGCCTCCCACGATATAGGCTTCGAATCCCGCCTTGGAGAGTTCCCGCACCACAGAAACGGGCGTGGGAGACACCTTCTTCAGGAGATCCTCCAGGACTTGCTTGGAAATAGTCTGCGTCATTGCGTCATGCGAATCCCCCGGAGGGAGATCTCTCGCGACAGGTCGGGAGAACCTTCGGCCTCATAGGCCGGCTCTCCGTCTTGCCTGCCAGCGTGCTCCGGAGGAAAGAGGGAAAAAAGAATGAATTCACCGGACAGCGCGGAATTCCGCAGTCCGTTGTAGCAGGGAGAGGCAGGCGGGGTCTCGCCCGTGTGTGTCCGCGTGCGCGAAGCGCCAGGCGCCTAGAAGAGAGTCGGCTGCGACACGGGGGCGAAAGAGCGCCGATGGATGGGACAGGGCCCCAGGCGTTTCAGCGCCTCCAGATGTTCTGCGGTGCCGTAGCCCTTGTTCTTCGCGAAGCCGTATCCCGGGTATTTGCCGTCCATCTCCTCCATAAGGGCATCACGGAAGGTCTTTGCCAAGATGCTAGCGGCAGCGATGGAGGCGGAGCGCGCATCGCCCTTGACCAGGAAGGTGGCGGGGATGGGGAAGGGCTGGAAGCCCAGGCCGTCTATCAAGGCGGCAACCGGCGCGGGCTCTCCCAGACGAGTGACCGCCTCGCGCATGGCGTCCTGGGTGGCCCGCAAGATGTTCATCTTGTCAATCTGCTCCGGCGAACGCTGGACGATGGCATACCGGACCCGGGAATCCGCCTTCAATGCCTCGGCCAATTGCGTCCGGCGGCGCTCCGTCAACTTCTTGGAGTCGTTGACGGGAATGGAGAACTCCTCCGGCGGCAAAGGAAGAATCACCGCCGCCACCACCACGGGACCCGCCAGAGGCCCCCGGCCCACTTCGTCCACGCCTGCGATCGGCTGGACACCGAGGGCGAGTTCTTGGGCGAAGGGTTCGGCAATTCCGCTCATGGGAGAGAGAAGAGAGGTGGCGGAGTTTTGGGGAAGGAGCAGAAATGCAAAAAAGGCACGGGGCCCCGAGGGACCTAGTGCCTTCTTTAGAAAAGAGAGCTATGCCTGAGACTCCCTCCCGCACTTCTGGGGAAAGAGGAAGAGAAGTCGGAGGGAGGCAGGCCCGTGGAGAGAAAGATCGAATCCGCGGGGCGCCCCGCCTAAAAAGGCGGGACGACGGGGACCCCGAAAGAAGGCCCCCGGTGGGCGACAAGACTATGCGCCGACTTCCTTGGACTTCACCTTGGCGGCCTTGCCGACCTGTCCGCGCAGGTAGTAGAGCTTGGCGCGGCGGACGATACCCTTGCGGGTCACCTTGAAGGAAGCCACGAGGGGGGAGTGCAGAGGCACCACACGCTCGACGCCCTGTCCGGCGCGGACACGGCGGAGGGTGATGGACTCGGCAATGCCGCTGCCCTGGCGGGCGATGATCACGCCGGCGAAGCTCTGAACGCGCTCCTTGCCGCCTTCCTTGATGCGGAAGCCGACTTCCACGGTGTCGCCGATGCCCATCTCCGGCACATCGGTCTTCAGGTTCTCCTGACGAATCTTCTCGATGGTGTTCATGGTTAGGTTGCTCCTAAAAGTGTGTCGTATTCTTGCTAGTCAAACAAAAGTGTCACAGGATGTCCGGACGGCGGCTCACGGTGCGCAACACGCGCTGTTCCAGGCGCCAGGCGGCGATCTCCTGATGATTTCCCGAAAGGAGGATCTCGGGAACCCGCATGCCCTTGTAGTCCTCGGGGCGGGTGAATTGGGGATACTCCAGGAGGGGCTCGTTGCCGAAGGATTCCTCCTGGGAGGATTCGTCATTGCCCAAGGCGCCAGGCAACAACCGGATGACGGCGTCGGCCACCACGCTGGCGGCAATGGCGCCATTGGTCAGCACGTAGTCGCCGATGGAGAGCTCTTCGTCCACCAGGCACTGCCGCACGCGCTCGTCCACGCCCTCGTAATGTCCGCAGACCAGAATCAGATGCGGGAGGGTGGAGAAGCGCCGTGCCACGGGCTGGCAGAAGCGCTGTCCCTGGGGGGTCATGAGGACCACGCGTGCCTCGGGGGTACGCAGATCCTGGAGGCACTCGAAGAGAGGCTCCGGACGCAACACCATTCCCGCGCCGCCGCCGTAGGGTTTGTCGTCCACCGTCTTGCGGGCGTCGTGGGTGTAGTCGCGCAGATCCACCAGTCGGAGATCCACCACCCCTTCCTTCCAGGCCCGTCCAATGACGGACTCGGAGAGAACGCCCTTGCAGAGGGCGGGGAAGAGACTGACAATATCAATCCTCATAAGGCAGGAAATCGGGGGAGGTGGGGTTGCGCCCGTGGCGCGTTTCAAGAAGGATCGGGAGTTCCCGTTGCGTGTAAAAGAGAGAGTCGGGATCAGTCGTCCATCACATCCACGGTGATGCGCAGATGCTGTCTGGCGGCGGCGCTGGTGACCAGGGTCCGCAGGGCGGAGATGGTCTTGCCACTCTTGCCGATGACCTTTCCGATGTCCTTCTTGAAGCAGTGGATCTGGATGATGGTGAGGTCTTCCTTCTCCGCGAGTCCCAGAGTGACCTCCTGGGGCTTGTCCACCAGGGCGGTGACCACGTAGGAGACGAACTCCTGGAGGTTCTTGAGGCACTGGGGGGCGTTGTCGCCGGCGGGGGTCTCCTGGGCGGGTGTCTCCTCGGGGGCGGGTGCGTCATCCCTCATGGGAGGGAGCGCGCCCGCTTCCTTGGCGTCAGCGCCGAAGAGTTTTTTCAGGAAAGAAAAAGCCATTTGGCTGTGGATCCTACTCGGCGGCGGGGGCCTCGGCGGCCTCGGGAGCGGGCTCCTCGGCGGCCTTCACGGCCTTGGGGGCGGGAGCGGCATTCTTGACGGCGGCGGGACGGCTGGGGAAGGGCTTGCCGTTCTTGACGCGGTTGTAGATGGCCTTGACGGTGGGAGAGGGCTGCGCGCCCTTGGACACCCAGTACTCCATGCGCTCCACGTCCAGCTTCTCGCTGTCGTGGCGGGGATCGTAGACGCCAATGTTCTCGATGAAGCGGCCATCGCGCGGGGAGCGGCAATCAGCCACCACGACACGCCAGCAGGCGGCGCTCAGGGCGCCAGTACGACGAAGACGAATCTTGACAGACATTCTCTTTTCCTTAAAAAGAAGATGGGGCTCTATTGGTTACGACAAAAAAGGATAATTCAGTGCAAGTCCGGTACTATAACGCCCCTTTCCCGTTCCGCAATGCCTACGGTCAATTCTTCAGATCCGCCAACCTCACGGCTGGCTCAATGTGCAATGTGCAATGTGCAATGTGCAATGCAGGCAGGGGACGGTGGCGTACCGGCCGGTAGGCGGAAGAAATTGGGCGGGGGCACAGGGGCGCAAGCCCCTGCCTCCTTTGGTTGTTTCCACCTGCCTAAGTAGCAATTTTTCGGGAGAGGCGCCAAAGCATCTGGGTAGAAGAAGTAGCGCAAGCAGTAACTTGGGCAAAATCGAAAGGACGGGGGCTGCCGCCCCCGCTCCCCCACACTTGATATAGGTAGTAGGGCGAAGGTCGTAGGGAGTAGGGTTATTTGGTCGCTCCGCGGGAATTCCGCCGCTCGGGCGGCAGTACCGCGCGTCCCCACTACCCCGCTCCCCCTGCGGCGCCTGTACGCAATGTGCAATGTGGCAGGCAAGAATGGTACCGCCGCTCAAACGGCGGAAAAGCGCCGCAGGCACCTTATTAACTAACCACTAGTCACTAATTGCTAAGTACTTACAACAAATGTTACGCCAGTGCATTTTGCACTGCGAGTCGTGCGGTAGCGAAAGCGGCGGCGAGGTTATATCCGCCGGTAGGCCCGTCGATATCGAGGCATTCTCCAGCGGCGAAGAGTCCGGGGTATTTTCGGCACTCCATGGTCTTTGGATTGAACTCCTCCAGGGCGATTCCCCCCACGGTGACGATGGCCTCCCGGAGGGGCCGTGCAGTGCAGTTCTTCAAGGGATACTCCTTGAGGAGCCGTGCGGTGACGGGTTCCCGTCGGGTAGCCAGTGCCTGAGCCAGGGGATAGGGCAGTCCCATGCCATTGAGAATCATATCCTGGCGGTTGCCATGCCGTGCGCGGAGCATCTCCTCCCGCTTTCGCGCCTCCTCGAGGGAGCGTCCCGGCAGCAGATCCAGGGTGATTCCGGAGATGGGGAGTCCAGCGCGCGCCAGTCGTCGGGTGAGATCATAGACGGAGCTTCCGCGGAGGAGCCCCTGCTGAATCACCAGATTTCCGGGAGTCGGCGCGACTCCGGGGGCGCTGGCGACGACCTCGGGGAGCTCGATCTCCTCGCGGCCGGTGTCGCCTAGGGGATCCCGCGGCGAGAGCTGCAGTCCCACCAACCCCGCACGAGGCGCGGCGGTGGCGAGTCCCAGGTCTTGTGCGAAGAGGAGTCCATCTCCCATGGAGCCGGTCTGGGGATAGGAGCATCCGCCCACTGCCAAAATCAGCTTCTGACATGTGAGAGTGACAGCGGGGGTCTCCACTTGAAAGCCGCCCTCCCCCATGGGAAGGACCTTCTGGACGGGACACTGATAGAGAACCGGCAACTGATTTTCCCGGAGGATATCGGTGAAGAGATGGAGCAGCTCCTCGCCCTTCTCCCGTGCGGGGTAGAGGCGCTCGCCAGAGCGCTTCACGGGGACCCCCCGCGCCTCCAGCCAACGGCCCATCTCCGTGGAGGGAAAGCGCCGGATGGCCTCCGAAAGAAAGGACGCCACGGGCTCGCCGTATGCCCGCAATAGCTCCTGCGGGGTGCCAAGGTGTCCGAAATTGCAGCGGTTATTGCCGCACATGAGCAGCTTCAGCCCCGGGCGATGCCGGCGTTCCACCAGCAGCGCATGCTCTCCGGCCTCGGCGACCAGTGAGGCGGCGAAGAGTCCGGCGGCGCCGGCGCCCACAATCAAGAGTGGAGTATTGTAGGAGTTGCTCATGGGGGGAATTCCATCAAAATTGAGGAGATCTACAGACAACAGAAAAGCCGGCCTCCCCGCGTGGCGGGAAAAGCCGGCTTCCGTCGTGGCGGGTTCGCGTGCCCCCGTGTGTGGGAGGGACGGCGAGCCCTTTCGACCGATATTAGTCGACGGTGATGGCCTCGGCGGGGCAGGCACCGGCGCAGGCGCCGC
>CAZMWS010000034.1:0-13329 GCA_964570085.1 uncultured Lentisphaeraceae bacterium
TCATTCGTTAAGGGCTGGAGCATTTTGTCTGGCGCAAAAAAAGCGTTTTTTGCGTCTACGAGGGAGTGTTGTCTTTTTTTGGCGACTTTGTCAGACTAAATGCCCGCGCCACGCTGGGCCGCCTCAATGAAAATGCCAGACTAAACGCCCACTGTCAGACTTATTGCTCGCTTTTTCTACGGGAACTCCTGTACCGAGCATTACGGATGTCAATTTGCAGCGCCCCCTACCCTATCCCGCTCTTCCCCCTGCCTTCCCTGGGTAGCCTTTTAACAACTGGCTACCGCAAGAGGGATTCACGCTCAGTCACGGTGCAGCGCTGGCTGCCTCTGGCTTCTTTCCGGACAGGATGCCAATGACGTACTCACAGCCCGCACTTGCCACTACCTTGGAAATTGTCACCGTGCAATCCAAGAGCTTTTTCACCGCCGCCTGGAGTTCATCGGACTTGACGACCTCGACGATTCCCGAGGGGATTTCACTGAGTGCTTCGCGCAGAGCCTCCTTTCTGTCGGCATCTTTCCCGTTGTAGATATAGAATCGTGTCAGGGAGGCAGTGCGAAGACAGGTCGCCACCGCCGCAAGGGACTGCGTCAAGAGTGAAATCATCTTCACATCCACGGCTCCAAAGGCGAACTGATCCAGGACCTCGTCGATAGATCCCACCATAAATGCATGCGTCAGCACCTTTGCATAGATGCGAAGCACCATTCCCACGCTGGGACGTCCACCATAGATCTTCAGGGTCGTGGAAATGATGCGGCACTGCCATACGAGGAGCGCCAGGGCGTCCCCTGCCGACTTCGGCGACAGCACGACTGACATCGCCGCAAATACGGCATACGTCTGCGTCCGCTTCTTGGCTTCCTCCTGACAATGCACTACTCTCTTTCGATTTTCACGATAGAATCATCAAAATCCCCTAACAATTCACAAAATGTATGCTTATACATATCTGGCAAAAGGAAGTCTGATATACTCATTTCCTTAAAACCGATGGGAACTGAACAATTATGAGATGAAGTAGAAAGAATTTCAGTGAACCATGATTTTCCCCAATCAGTATTTTTTGTCAGCAAACGAGAGAATGCCTGGAATCTTATTAATTCATTCTCGTTTATCTTGAAATACATATGTTGATCTTTATTATCTTTGTCAGCTAGAATCTTTCCCATCCCACAACATAATAAAGCAATAATTCCACCAAGACCAAAGCAAGTTGAGATAGAAAAAAGAGCCCCCAAAGCACAACTTTGACCTGCATCCATCAAACATGAAACATTATCTTTCTTTATTAGATATTTACTAATTATAAATGTCAAAATTCCACAAGGCAGACACCCTCCAAAAAAGTCAACAGGATTCACATACCAAAGTGGATGAGTTACCGTATAAAAACTAGAAATAACTCCAGCCGATATTTGTTCTGCCCCAGCAATTAGGAGAAGTGGGTTCTCACAATATACTCCGGCCACAATATCAACGGTTCCCTCAACAAATGTATCTAAAAAAAGTTCAGGAGACATCCTTAACTGCCCAGCAATAACATTAAACAAATCGAATGTTCCTTCAGTCATTGCAAATATTCCTACAACTCCATCTACTGCGTTAATACATAAATATCCTTTCGGAATTTTACATGTTTCCGTCAAAAATTTCCCTAATCCGCTGTATGACAATCCTGGAATTGGAATACCTGCCTTAGTAGGAAAGTCCGTAAGCAAAATGTGCGATGCCTGCTCAACCCCTGGCCGCAGTCCCTGGCGACCAATTGTTTTAGGCACATCCACTAAAAGATCGTGACCGGCAACCCAACGGTGGCCGAAGCCGCGCGCAACATCTGCGGTTGCATTTTTTGCAACCGCAGGAAACATTGAGTCGAAAAATCCACGGAGACTGTTAGCGGGAATTTGCAAATAAGCGTAATTCCCTGCGCTAACAGCCGCCTTCACCCCGACATTATCAACTACGGATTCAACTGACATATTATCTAACACTATCTGTCTAGGGTAACGCTTCCTAAATCTGAACCATAATCATTCCATATTTGATCTATTGCGTTTTCTAACCCACTAATTAAAACATTTTCAAACCGTTCTGCATCTTTAGCATCACTTGAAGAGTAATAAAAATAACCAGCGCAAACACTCAACGAAGCGCCGATAAATAACCAGCCAATTGGTCCCAACATACTTGCCCCTGTAAACCAGGCAATCACTGATGCAACAGCACCTGCTCCCCATCCTAGAGCGGTTCCAATACCAGTAAGAATTGCTGCAAGACCTCCTACACCAGACATTGAAGCAGCTACTGACTTAATCAATTTCATTTTCTCTTTTTTCGTTGGCGCTATAACTGCAAGAGCCAACTTATCAGCCGCTTTTATCTGCTTGGGAACGGTTTTTGTATACCGCATAAAAACCGTTTCTACAAACGCAACAATATTTTTCCCTTCATTATATCCTATTGAGCCGTTTTTACTTGTATACTCTGCACACTTTTCTCTGATCGCGCCTCGAATACAGGCCTTAAACGCTTCCTTCTTATCTTGATCGATCTTTGACATCGTTCTTTCACTCCTATCTAAAAAGTTTTGTTTGAGAGTCCGACTCTTTTTCGTTTGCTTATCCGAGTTGTGTTCCACTTCAAGTTTTTGCATGATTTTTTCAATGATTGTTGCTCATGTTATTCCGAAATAAATAGGAACTAAAAAAAACGCAAAAAACTCCGCACTCCTCAACACACAAGTGTCAAGAAATGCGGAGTTTCTAGAGACTAAGATGGAGTAACTTTCGCTTACGCTACACGGAGCGCAGCGGAGCGCAGCGGAGCGCAGCATATCTTGCGCGCGCTCACTATCGTTCGCGCGCGCAAGATAAGTGTTTCCCTGACACAGAGTTAGGGACGCCGTCTGGAAAGTGGCGTCAAAGCTGTTTGATTGTGCCTGGGAGAAGTGCATTGCGTGGAAAATACGCCCGTTTTTATTCTGGTTTTTCGGGCGTGTTTTGATACAATACACCTCTTTGCGGTTTTTCGCCAGCGGATTTGGAGATTTTTTGTTTTGCCCCCCCCTGCCCTGCTCGTCTGCTTCTGTGCAGGAGTCGTGGTGCGCGCTTTACGCGCATTCACTCGCTCCTCTTCTCCCTCTGATCGCCCCCTCTTTTGCGCTGCCCTACTTAATGACGAGGACGGGGATTGTGGCTTGATCGAGGAGGATTTCGCGTTCGACGGTAGAGAGGTCCTTATCGCGATAGAGTCCTTTTCGGCCACCGATGACGATGGCGTCGACGGCGCGCTGTCGTGCGAGATTGAGGACTTCGCGGTGGAGTCGTCCGCGGAGGAGTTGGGTTTCCAGGGGGATATTGACTGCCTTGGCGAGATTTTGTGCGCGGGCGAGATATGCTTTGCCCTTTGCGCCGATGGAGGCCTCCAGTTCGTTTCGTTCCTCGGAGATGAAGATTTTCATCTGCTGGAGGTAATCCATTGCGGAGGTATCGACCACATATACGGCGAGGATCCGTGAGCCCAATCCCAGGGCCAGTCGGAGTGCGAAAGCCACGGCCGCCTCGGATTCGGCAGAGCCGTCCACCACCAGCAGAACTTCCTTTAGGAACGCCGTCTTTTCGCTATCCATACCCGATCCTCCCTGTTGTTTGCGTGCGATTCTATTGCTTTCTTCGTCTATCGATCTTCGTCTTTCGTCTTCTCGTCTACTGTCGTCGTTTCGGTCTTCTGGGCGTTCTGTTGAGCGTCCTCGGTGGCGGCCTGCTGATTTTGTGCGGCCTCCAGTCGTTTTTTAATGAGCTTACTGGTGAAGAAGGAATCCAGTTCCTTGGATTCCAGGCTTTCCCCGATGTAGTGAAGAGTCGCCTTATAGTCGGGGATAAAGATGTGTTCCAGGGCATTGACGCGTCGCTGGGTCTTCTTGAGTTCCCGTGCCAGGAGCATGACGGTGGTCTCCAGCTCGGCGAGAGAAGCGATTGCCTCCAGGAACTGCAGGAATTGCTGCATGGTGGCGTCCACCAGTGCATCGGTGCCGGCGAAACCGAATTGCGAATGGAATTCGGTGTGTTCCGCCTGGATTTTCGGGATCCGGAATCCGGCCAGCAGCTGGCTTTCCAGGGTCACGGTGTGTTCGTAGTGGATTCCGCTGGCCACATTTCGCAAATGCATGAGGCCATTTTGGGCGATGGCGCGTCGGAGTGTGCGGTATGCGGTCTCCTGTCGTTGCCGGAGCTCCTTCTGGACATTCTGGACGCGATCCAGGAGCCTCATCATCTCCATGACGAGGATCTCGCGCTTTTGTTCCAGGAGGTTATATCCCTCCGTGGCCATGTCCAGATCCCGTCGGAGATTCAGCTGGACGCTTTTGGTTGGCGCTACGTTCAGTCTGCCCATAGTGGCTTCCTAGCGATCCGTGGGGGCCTTAGCCCTCGTAGTACTTATCCAGCTCCTCCTGGGTGACGCGGAGCAGCTCTGCGCGCGGTAGCACCTTCAGGGAATCCCATCCGCGGGAGAGGGACTCCTCGATGGAGCGGTTTTCGAATTCGCCCTGGCAGACCACATTCTTTTCGAAGAGATCGCCGAATTTCATATAGAGCTGATCCACGGGCGAGAGCTCCTCGGTGCCTATGACGGCGGCGAGGCTTCGGATGTCCTTGACCTTGGAGTATGCCGCGAAGAGCTGTGATGCCAGATGGGGGTGGTCGTCGCGGGTGCGGCCCTTACCGATACCGTCCTTCATGAGTCGGGAGAGCGAGGGCAGTCCGGCGACCGGCGGATAGATGCCGCGCTGGTGCATTTCGCGATCCAGCACGATCTGTCCCTCGGTGATGTACCCCGTGAGGTCGGGCACGGGATGTGAGATATCATCGGAGGGCATGGTGAGGATTGGCATCTGGGTGATGGAGCCGCCGCCGGCGGTGAGGCGTCCTGCGCGCTCATACATGGATGCCAGATCGGAGTAGAGGTATCCGGGGTAGCCCTTACGGCTGGGGATCTCGCCGCGTGCGGTGGCGATTTCGCGGAGTGCCTCGCAGTAGTTGGTCATATCGGTGATGATGACCAGCACGTGCATTCCCTGATCGTATGCCAGGTATTCCGCCAGCGTGAGGGCGCTTCGGGGGGTGACCATGCGTTCCACGGAGGGATCGTCTGCCAGAGAGAGGAACATCGCCACATTGCGGAGCACGCCGGACTGCTCGAAGGAGTCCACGAAGAAGCGCGCCACGTCGTATTTCACGCCCATTGCGGCGAAGACGATCGCGAACTGGACATCCTCGTTGAGCAGCTTCGCCTGCCGCGCGATCTGTGCGGCGATGCGGTTATGAGGGAGGCCGTTTCCGGAGAAGATAGGGAGCTTCTGGCCGCGCACCAGGGTATTCATCAAATCGATGGAACTGATGCCGGTCTGGATGAAATCGCGGGGGTATTCGCGGGAATAGGGATTCACGGGCTCGCCGTTCACGTCGCGGTATTCGCGGGTGAGTGGCAGGGGCAGTCCGTCCTTGGGGCGTCCCAGGCCGTCGAAGACTCGTCCGAGCATCTCCTTTGCCACGGGGATATGGAGGGAGTGTCCCAGGAATCGTGAGCGTGTGGCGGAGCGTGAAAGTGCGTCGGTGCCGCCGAAGATCTGGACCAGTGCGGAGGATGCGGTCACATCCAGAACCTGTCCCAGGCGGGAATCGCCCTCGGGGGTCAGGACCTCCACCAGCTCGTCGTAGGCCACGCCCTCCACATTGTCCATGAAGACGAGGGGCCCGTCGATATTTCGCACTCCGGTGTATTGGAGGCCGTCGTGATTGATGGCTTTCATAGTCATATCTAGCTGGTGCTATTTTCCGAGCGTGGCGTGTTTGGCGCCGATGGCGTCCAGTTCTCCCAGGACCTGCTGTTCCAGGGCGCTCATGGCCTTCTGGTCATCGTTGGGGATTTCGGACTTCATGCGGTTCACGCGATCCAGCGAGGACATCGCGCGGATTTCTGCGAGGGTGGCGCCGTCCTGGATGAGCTTTCGTGCGCGGGTAATGAAGGTCGCCAGGAGCGAGAGCATCCAGAGCTGTTTTGCGGGCGCGCAGTACATATCGACGGCGTCGAAGGAGTTCTGCTGCAGGAAGGCGTTCTTGATGATTTCGGCGGCGAAGAGGGTGAGTCGCTGTCCTTCGGGGAGGGCATCGGGTCCCACCAGCTTAGCGATGCGCTGGAGGCTGGTTTCCTCCTGGAGGACATTCATGAGAGTCTCCCGCTGATCGCCCCAGGTCATGGAGCTCTTCTTCCACCAGGCGGTGGTCTCGGGCAGGTATTCGCTGTAGGAGGTGCGCCAGGAGATTGCGGGGTAGTGACGGGCGTTTGCCAGATCGCGGTCCAGTGCCCAGAAGCACCGGATGAATCGGGTGGTATGCTGGGTGACGGGCTCGGAGAAATCGCCGCCGGCGGGCGAGACTGCGCCGATCACGGAGACGGTCCCTTCGCCGCCGGAGAGCGTCTTCACGCGACCTGCGCGCTCATAGAAGGACGCCAGTCGATTGGGCAGATAGGCGGGGTATCCCTCGTCGGCGGGCATCTCCTCCAGTCGGCCGGAGAGCTCTCGGAGTGCCTCGGCCCAGCGGCTGGTGGAATCCGCCATCAATGCCACATCGTAACCCATATCGCGGTAGTATTCCGCCAGGGTGATGCCGGTGTAGATGGAGACCTCACGGGCCGCCACAGGCATATTGGAGGTATTGGCAATGAGGATGGTTCGCTCCATCAGAGAGCGTCCGGTGCGGGGATCCACCAGCTCGGGGAACTCCCGCAGGACCTCGGTCATCTCGTTGCCGCGCTCGCCGCAGCCGATGTAGACGATGATCTTCGCGTCGCACCACTTCGCCAGCGCCTGCTGGGTCATGGTCTTTCCGGTGCCGAAACCGCCGGGGATGGCGGCGGCGCCGCCCTTTGCCAGCGGGAAGAAGGTATCCACCACGCGGAGGCCGGTGACCAGCGGATCCGCCAGGGGTAGCCGTCGCTGGGAGGGACGGGGGCGTCGCACGGGCCAATACTGGAAGAGGGTCACCTCGGACTCCCGGCCAGTGGCGGGATCCTTCAGGCGGCAGAGGACATCATGGCCATTGTAGTCTCCGACGGGCACCAGGGCAGAGACCACTCCGCGCTGGCGGGGGGGCACCATGACGCGATGAAGGACGCTCTCGGTCTCCTGGACCTCGCCCACCACGCAACCGGGCTCCAGCAGATCGCCCTCCTTCACCACCGGAGTGAAATGCCACTTCTTCTCCAGATCCACGGGCGAGACCTTCACGCCGCGGGGCAGGAAGGCGCCGCTCTTCTTGGCGATCTCCTTCAGGGGGCGCTGGATGCCGTCGTAGATATTTCCCAGCAATCCGGGTCCCAGGCAGACGGAGAGGGAGCGTCCGGAGCAATAGACGGGCTCGCCGGGTCGCAGGCCGCTGGTGTTCTCGTAGACCTGGATGGTCGCCAGCGCGCCGCGGATGCGGATGACCTCGCCGATCAGGCGCGCCTCACCCACCTCCACCACCTCCAGCATGCCGGTGTGGTCCATCTGGCGGGCCTCCACGATGGGGCCGTTGATTCGAGTGATGATACCGGTGTCCATAGGAAAATTGCCTCCCTCCCCTTATTTATCGCAGCCGGAAAGCTCCTGGCGGAACTCCTCCTGGAGTCGTCCCAGCCGGGCGGCGTAAGTGTTGTCATAGAGGCGGCTACCGTCATCCGCGCACAGCCGCACGCCGCCGCCGATGGCCTCGTCGGCCTTCACCGACACCTTCGGCAGGGGATGGCCCGCCTGCTCCGAAAGCCATGCGGGCGTCACGGTGGCCAGATCGACAGGAGAGACCCACGCCGTCATGGCGCGCTCCTCGCCCATGGCCGCCAGCGCCTCGCGGAAGAGGACGCCCAGGGATGCCAGGCGGTCCTTGTCGCCGGCGGGGGCGCCCGACGCATCCTTCAACAGGCTCGACAGGAATGCCTGGAGGCACTCCTCGCGTTTCACCAGCCAATGGCGGCGCTCTTCCATCCAGATCCCCTGCAGGAGATTCCGGGCCTTCTGCTCCGCCTCCGCCTTGGTCTCGGCCAGGCTCTTCTCCCGGAGCTCCCGGGATTCCTTCTCGGCGCGCTCCTTGGCGCTCTTGGCGGCGGTGGTGGCCCTGGCCACAATGCGCTCTGCGCGGGTGCGTGCGTCGGCGAGAATCTCCTTCTGGAGCTTCTCCTCCTGGGTATTGGTCCGGGCTTCGTCCATGGATATCCTGCGAGATTGTGTGAAACGGTGTATGGGATCCGCTACTTGGTGTCGACGAGCTTCACGCCCACGGCCTCGAAGATCAGCTGATCCAGGGTCTTGCTCTTTCCGGGGGTCCCCCAGACATCTCCGACGGTGGCGATGAAGGGCTTTTTGGCGGTGAGCTTATGTGCGGTCACCTGGTCCGTCAGCCACTCGGAGACCTTTTCCGTGATCACCAGCACCACCAGATTCCGGTCTGCCAGGGCGGTCTGGAAGGCCTCCAGGGCCGCCTGGGGATCGGACACGGCGTCTCCGGGCACTCCCGCAAAGCGGAAGCCCAGCGCGGTGTCGGCGTCGCCGATGAAACGGAAGGGTGTCATAGGGCTCTCCGAAGAGCGGATTTTTTACATCTTGGTGTAGAGGAAGAGTGCCACCAGGAAGCCGAAGAGCGCGATACCCTCGCCCAGACCCACGAACGCGATGGCCTTGCCCATGATCTCGGGCTTCTCGGCAGCGGCGCCCATGACGGCGGCGCCGATCTTGCCCACGGCGTAACCGGCGGAAAGGCATCCCAGGCCGATGGAGGCGGCGATGGCGTAGTAGAAGGCGGCGGGGCGCTGAGCAGCGGCCACAGCATCCACGGCGGCCTGGACATCCACGGTGTTGGCGGGCTGGGCGGCCTCCTGTGCCAGGAAGGCGGGTGCGGCGACCAGGACGAAGAGCAGCGCGAGGGCGGCGAAGGAGCGACGGAGGAGGGAGGTTTTCATAGTAGGTGAATTCAGGGATTCCAATTCAGGGGGAACGGTTTTGTTGATGAGGAAAGAAAGGGGATTCGCGTAGGACGGTGTTCGTTCGCGAGAATTTCAGTCGCGGAGCGTTTTTACTTCAGGTGGAAGGGCCGGTATTCCACGCCGCCGCCCTGGAAGAACCGTGAGAACATCTCGTAGTATTCCAGACGGACGCACTGGATGGCGGCCACCATGCCCTCGAAGCCGATGATGAGCACATTTCCCAGGATGGCAATCAGGATCTTCGCCGCCGTGGCGCCAGGCGCGCCGTCCAGCATGGACATGATGGAGTGGACGGCGAGGCAGAGTGCGGCGTGGGAGATGGCATATGCGCCCACACGGATGAAGGAGACGGTTCCGGAGAGGTATCCCGTCAGGGTCTCCATGGTATCGATGAGGCCCTCCAGCAAGCCGGAGAAGAGTCCGCCCTCTTCGCCGGAGAGGGAGTGGTGTTTCAAGAGATTTCCCAGGGGAATTCGGATCAGCAGCAGGACCAGCGGCGTCACGATGAAGACCAGGCTCCAGGTATGGAAGCGTCGGGTGATGAGGCTGACCAGCACAGTGACCAGGCAGCTCCAGTAGAAGAGGAGTCCCAGCACGCCGTATTTATCGAATGTTCCCTCGAAGAACTTCTTGGCGCGGAAGTGGTTGATGATATTGAAGATCAGGGAGACGCTGAGGAAGACCACGCCCACGCCCACGGCGGTGAGCAGCAGCTGCGAGAGATCCTGCGTGTGCATGGGCGAGGGCGAGATCCAGAGTCGCGGAATCAACTCCTCGTTGCCGAAGACGCTCCCGTAGAGGATGCCGAAGAGCATGGCGGAGCCGCCGCAGCACAGCAGGAAGGTCCCGGCGTCCTTTGCGCCCTGGGAAGACGCCTTTCGCAGCCGCAGGATGAGTCCGATGAGGAAGAGGACTCCGCCCTGCCCCAGATCGCCGAACATGAATCCGAACATGACCATGAAGGTGATGGCCACGAAGAGCGAGGGATCCAGCTCCCGATAGTTCGGCATGCCGAAATTGGTGACCAGCGCCTGGAAGGGGCGCGTCAGGGCGTTTCCGGAGAGCTGCACGGGCACCTTCTCCGCTTCCTGCGCCTCCACTTCGTCCACTTCGCGGGATTCCACCACGCCAGTGCCGTCTGTGGCTTCGTCCACCAGCTTCTGGAGCTTCGGGAGATCCTGTGCGGGGAGCCATCCGGAGACGCAGTAGAGCTGTCGGCTATGGCCGAACATTCCCTGTGCCTGACGAATTGCCAACAGGCTCTTCAGCTGCTTCTGGATGGCCAGGAGCAGTCCGCCGTATTCCTCGCCGAGGGCGACCACCGCCAGGCGCGCCTGGTTGATCTTCACCCGGAGCTCCTCCAGGCGCACATCGATCTTTCCACGCTCCTCGCCAACGGTGCCCGCGATCTCCGGCAGCGCGATCTGCTGGAAGCCCAGCTTCTCCAAGGTGTCCTCCACCGCAAAGCGCCGACGGCGGCTGGTGACCACCAGGAGCTCGCCGCCCTTGGAATCGGGCGCCGGCACCAGCAGGCAGTCGTCCGCCAGAGTCTGTCGCGCGCGGATCATGGCGTCGTCCTTGAGGACGCCGGCCAGGACGCAGAGTTGGGAGAGATTCCGGAGGGAATCCATCCGGAGGGAGGGGAAGGGGAATCCGGCCAGTGCGTGGCTCTGCTGCTGGAGTCCGGTCTGACTCTCCAGGAGCTTTGACAAATCGGCCTCCACCTCCTGGTAGCGCTTGTCCACCTTGTCGAAGAGCTCCTGGATCTCCTGCTGGGAAAGAGTCGCCACTGCGGGGGCGGAGGCGCTCTCCTCAATGCCCAGGGCCTCCAGAAGCACGCCGCACCGCCGGAGCTCCTGCTCGATCTCGCGGATATCGGTCTCGGTATCCACATTCTCCAGCAGTCGGCTATGGGATGCGGTGGTGGCGTTCACCAGATGGAGCATCCCGGAACGTCCCAGCGCCTCGGTCAACGCGCCCAGGTGGCGGCTGAAGACCAGGAGATTCACTTTGACCATTCGGTTTGGAAGAAACATGCTCGGCTCCGGTGGAGGTGAGGGGAAATTGGGGTATCGGGAATCCGTCTAGCGGATCATCATGGCGGCGATGTCGGAGGCAGGGAGGTTGAAGCGGATGCCCTCGTAGATTCGGGAGAGATTCACGGTCTCCTGGATCAGCAGGACGGGATAGGCGGCCATGGCATGCCAAGGCTCGACGGAGTCGTAGAAGAACCTCCGCGCCTGGCGCGCGATATGGCAATGGAGCAGATGTTCCTGGCGGGTGACATCGGTCTCGTTCCCCAGGAGCTCGCGGTAATACGCGGGGATGGCCTGCAGGACCTCCTCGGGCTTGGCGCCCTCCAGCGCCAGACGGTCGAAGACGCGGCGCGGGAATTCCAGTCCGCCGTCGCCCCAGGCATAGGAGAGGCCCTTGGCGTCCAGATGATAGAAGCTGGCGTTACGCAGAGCGGTCGTGATGTTCTGGCTGTCGATCTGCTGGCCCTTCAGGAGCGTCAGGACTTTTCGGCAGGCGCCGGGGAGGCGTCCGATGGCGCGGAGCTCCTCCTGATTGGAGAGGTTGTCCACTGCGCATTCGGCGCGCATGAGATCGTGGTCCTCGGAGAGCTGTCGCGCGATCTCGGTGAGCTCCTCGCTGCCAGTCGCCTGATAGAAGAGCCGGAGGAATTGGTCGTCGGTGGTGGCGTCCAGCAATGTCAACAGGTCGTTTTCACGGACGGCCGCGTGCGGAAAGCGAATCAGTGCGTCACCCAGATGCGCCTCGCGCTCCGGGAAAAAGCGATAATTCAGGACGGTCTTGCAGTTCTCGCGCTCCAAGGCGCGGCATAGCACGGTGCAGTATTCGCCGTAGGCGCCGCCCGCCATGGCGCCCAATTCCTCCAGTCGGGCGTGCTGGCGCAACAGCAGCTGCTCGCTCACCCGCTCGGGACCCGTCACCGACAATACGCCACGGGACTGCAATAGATGGAAGAAATTCTCCTCGGTGGCACTGCGTGACAACTCGTCCAGCACGGTGCCCGCCGCAGCGCGGGACCACCAGCCGTGCAGGCGGGCGTAAAGGAAATCGAGTCCGAGTTGGAGATTGCGTTCGGTCATGAAGGGAGAGGACCGCCCGAAGGCGCCTCGCGGGATTCTCCTATAACGCCAAGAGCTCCTTCAATAGTGTGTGGCGATACTTCTCCAGCTCTTTGGAGAAGGCCGCGCCCCGCTGGGGCAGCTCCGCCTCGCTCTTCGCCAATGCCGCCGCGCGCTCCTTCTGCGCGGACTCCAGGATGCCCGCCTCCAGGGCAGCGCACTCCTCCGCCAATGCACGGGACGCAGCGCTGCTGGACTCCGCCAGAGCACGCGAGCTCTCTTCACGAATCCGCAACGCCTCCGATTCCGCCTGCTTCACCAGGGCCTCGCCCTGCTGATCCACGGCAAGCATCCGCTCCAGAACGTCTTCCATATCGATACGATGCGCTCCTTTCCGCGTTTTGCGAAACAGAAAACCACGACTCCCGAAAGCCCCACTGCCGGCGATGCTCACTCCCCCAAACCACCGGCGGCTCTCCGAGAGAACCGGGAACCCTATTCCTGGGTGGCGATGATATTCAGCACGTCCTCCGCACTGCGCGCCGCACGAATGCGCTGGGCGAATTCCGGCAGGGCGAAGAGACGGGAGATCTCCGCCAGCACCTCGATGTGCTGCGCGGGATTCTCGGGATCCGCAAAGATCGCGATCACGATATAGACCGGCGCGCCATCCAGAGAATCGTAGTCAATGCCATTCTTGGAGATGCCCAGCGCCAGAATCGACTGCTTCGCCTCCGGGAGCTTTCCGTGGGGCAACGCAATGCCATTGCCCACGCCCGTGGACATCTTCTCTTCACGCTCCTCCAACACCCGGACCGCCGCATCCGCGTCGTGCACCAGGCCATTCTTCACGAAGAGCTGCACCATCTCCGGGAAAAGCTCCTCCTTCGTCTCGCTCACAAGATCCATCTTGATCAGCGAGGGAGTCAAATATTCTGAAATCTTCATGTTGTATGCTCCTCTAAACAAGCAGAGTACGCCCTCTCAGGGAGGGACGAATTCCTAATTTAACCCCTTTCCAAAATTCCGACAAGAACACAGAAAAACGAAAAAGGAAGAAGAAGGAAGAAGGGGAAAGGCAGAAAAAGGAGGAAGGAGGAAGGAGGAAGTTAGGCCAGGGTTTCGCCAGGCGAAACCCATCGCCGGGAAAACCCGGCGCTTCCGCCATGCGCGCCCGAATTGGCGCGCAAAGTAGAAAGGCAAAAAAGTACCG
>CAZMWS010000035.1:0-13309 GCA_964570085.1 uncultured Lentisphaeraceae bacterium
CTTTCACGCTGGGAGAGGGCACGAATTCTCATGGGAGAAATCGTGGACATGCCTGATAGGAGGCTGGCGCTGTTCGTCCTCTCCGGTCGCCAAAATCAGGGAACCCTCCCCAAAAGCCGCCGGGAATTCTTTGTCGAACTCTCCGATGAGGAAATCGCCGCCCTGGAACAGGTGGTCCAAAAGACTCTTATGCCAGATCTTCAGGGGAAAGAGTAGGACGTTCGTGGGGGGGGAGGGGATGGTGTTTGACTTGGATAGGCAATTGCATTGCAAAATCCTGAAAACACAGTATTTTAGGAATGTTTTCCTGAATTCCTGTGTTTTTGCGGTTATTAAGGAGGATTTTATCATGGAATACATCAAGCGTCAGGTTGAGGACGAGATGGCGGGGCGTTTATTTGGGGGCAAGGCGCTGGTGTTGTATGGTCCTCGTCAGAGTGGAAAGACCACCATGATTCGTCATTTGGTTTCTGGGTATAGCGCGGAGGGGGTCCTGTGGCTGAACGGTGACAATCCGGATGTGCGGGTGCGGTTGTCGGGGATTTCCACGGCGTCCTGGCGTCTCATGTTGGGGAACCGTCGGATTTTGGTAGTGGATGAGGCGCAGCACATTGAGGGGATTGGAATGGCGTTGAAGCTGGTCGTGGACGAGTTGCCGGAGGTGCAAGTGATTGCCACGGGCTCTTCCTCTTTTGAGCTGATGAATCGCACTGCGGAGCCCTTGACGGGACGGAAGTTCGAGTATCGCCTGCTGCCGTTGTCCTTTGGAGAATTGGTGTCGGTGCGAGGGCTGTTGGAGGAGACGCAGGAGCGTGAGAGGCGCCTTCTATATGGTTCCTATCCGGATGTGGTGTCTCATCCTGGCGAAGAGCAAGTGCGGTTGGCGGAATTGACCGAGAGCTACCTCTTTAAGGACATCTATGCCATGGATGGCGTGAAGAAGGTCAGTTGCCTGGACCGGTTGGTGCGTGCGCTCTCCTTCCAGATTGGTTCGGAGGTGAATAGGAATGAGTTGGCGAGCATTTCGGGGATGGATGCAAAGACCGTGGATCGGTATCTGGATCTCCTGACGAAGTGCTACATCATTCATCCCCTGGGGGCATTTAGCCGGAATTTGCGGAATGAGATCAAGAAGGGCTTCAAGGTCTACTTCTACGATCTGGGCATTCGGAATGCGGTCATTGGAAACTTCTCGCCGCTGGCTTCTCGCGTGGATGCTGGACACTTGTGGGAGAACTACCTCGTCATGGAGCGCGTGAAGCGCAACATCAACCGCCCCTTCCCTCCTCGCCCCTTCTTCTGGCGCACCGCTACGCCGCAAAGCCACGAAGTCGACTACCTCGAGGAGGCCGACGGCAGACTTAGCGCCTGGGAAATCAAGTCCAACGAGAACTCCACGGCAAAGATTCCCAGCAGCTTCCGGAAAGCGTATCCCGAGGCAGAGACCAGCATCCTTACCCCGAAAAATTACGACTCCTTCCTTCTGGGGTAGGGGGATCGCAGAATCAAGAGCGGATGGGGAGAATTCACTCTCTGGAACGGAGCCTCGAGGACTAGGAAACACGGTGGGAGGGCGTCTCTAGTGGGGCTCTTTGGCGTCCTACGGGGCGTC
Organism: uncultured Lentisphaeraceae bacterium; assembly: GCA_964570085.1. Taxonomy (GTDB): domain Bacteria; phylum Verrucomicrobiota; class Lentisphaeria; order Oligosphaerales; family Oligosphaeraceae; genus UBA1724. The sequence continues at coordinate 1,613 of CAZMWS010000035.1, forward strand.
CCGGGCGGGGACCCCCTCAAAAAAAGCGGAATTTTTCCTTTAAAACACAGTGTGCGGCTTGTAATCCCTGAAAAGCCGCTTATTTTAAGCGCCGTCGTCAGAAATGATCGACACAAGACTTCAAAGTCTGGGGCATTAGCTCAGTTGGCTAGAGCGCCTGCATGGCATGCAGGAGGTCATCGGTTCGACCCCGATATGCTCCACCAATTTTTTGCGCAACAAAAAATTGTCACGGTGTAGTCGAAGCCCGTAAGGGCGAGGACGAAGCCGGGCATGCGCTACAAAGAAAGCCGCAGTTCGAAAGAACCGCGGCTTTTTCGTTTTTGGGGGTAGTGGGGAAAACAAAAGACCCGAGCTCCGTGGGGGGAGCCCGGGTCGTGGTGGCGGTGGATTCACCGCCTGTGGGTTATGGAGTCGTGACTACTTCTCGCAATTGGGCAGGGGCTTGTAGCCGGTGATCTTGACCGGGATGCCAGATACCTTGCAGTTAACCTTCTCAAAGACGACATAGTTGGTCGTGGAGATGGTGTAATGAGAGTCCAGCAAGTAGTCGCAACCGGCGTTCTTGCAGGCGATGTAGGTGGCGGCCTGCTTCATCTTGTCATACTTCTGACCACCGCCGATCACCTGACCAACAAAGGGGATGGGAATAATGGAAGCGGTGCCTGCGCTTTGTCCATTGGCGCCAAATGAGCCATTGTCCGCAAATTCCGAGGGCATGCCCCAGGAGATGATTCCAAGCACAGATTTGCCGGTGACTTCCGCGCTGACGCGCTCGGTTCCAAGCTCGGTTTCAGCCAGATATTGCGGAGTGACGACGCCCGCGGTGGGAGTTGCAGAGGCACCCTGGTTGGTGTGGATGGAGAGGCAGCCAGTGGAAAGCATGAGGAGACCGGCAACGACGGAGGCAAGAAGGATTTTCTTCATTTGAGATCCTTTGTGGGGTAGGTTTGTTGATGCTGTGTTTTCAAGGCGGAGATTTCGCGTTGAAAACGGGACGGGGAGGCGTTGTTTCTTGGAAGAAACGGTGTAAAGATATCATAAGTTTTTTTTTTGTCAAGCAGTTATGATGAAATAGTCGGGAGATGTTTTTGTGTGATATTTTGCGCCTAGTCCAATCTTGTCATGGCTGGTCCCGGGGTGTGGCAAAAATACTATTTTCCCCGTGGGGTGGACGGTGCTTCCTGGGGCGCTTATGGCGTCAGCAGGTGCAGCATTCATTCTGACATCATTTGGTAGTCCGTGGTGAACTCCTCCCTCCGGTACATATTTCCTCCTACAACAAGCTATTGAACACCACCCTCTCTGGTGGTCATGTAGAGGCCATCCCTGAACAAAAGGCGTGCATTTTAACTCCAGAGTAAGCGGATATACCTTTTCCCAGACTGACTACAATGGGTTGTCTGGCTATCATGGGCGTGTTCTGCGAATGGTATTGCTAGGGCAAGACAAAAGCCCTGCTGGCGGGCGTTTGTGTTCTCCGGCTATAGAAAACGTAAAAGGCACGGGTGGTGAGCCCGTGCCTTTGGGGGTGTAGAAATGTTTTCTAAAGGAGTAATTATCTATTGGATGTTCTTTGGGGGAAAATCCATCCAAGATTGGGTTTCCATTCTGTAGGAAGGGAGGAGGGAGAAAGTAGCAAGGGGAGCAGGAACTCCTTGCATTCAAATACGATTTGTTCAAAGTGAACAGGGAGTTCGGAAAGCGAGGCTTTTTTCGGAAGGCTGTCCATTGGACCTGTTTTGTGGGGGAGTGTGCGAAGTCTTCTGAAAAGCATATTGGAAGGCTGGTAGGTATTGGAATGTCATATCTTTTGTATGTTCGTTGGATGGCGGTTTGTAGCAGGGAAAAGTTGAAACTGAAGTTGCGTTGCAGAATAAGAATATCGGCGAAGTCTTTCATCCTGCTATTGACCATTCCAAGGGAAGTCATAGTTTTGGTCTTTTCTGCTATTGCAGTTTCTTTGGGGTAGGTATACAGAATGGGGGCGGGAAAGTCAAGGATGACGGGATATTTGGATAACTCTGGTGCGGGGGTGATTGCATCGCCTATGCCGATGTCGAATTGGAGGTGGATCCTGACGGGGCCGAGAAAAGCAAAAAGCGTGATTCTCGTGCCACCGTATTGCGCTTCTTCTCGAATTTGAGTGCCTTGTATGGATGTGGCATCGAAGGAAAGACCGTCCGGTTCAGGAATTATGCTGTTGCATACATTGGAGAAGAGCGTTTTTAGGTATTCCGGGGTGGATTGCCCTAGGACTAGAAAGTCGGTGTCGATAGTTGGACGGTATAGGAGCCCATTCTGTCAGATAAGGAAGAGATTGCCTCCTTTGAGGATAAGATGATCTCTGAAGGGGGAAATACTGAGACGGTAGAGAAAACGCTCATTTGCGTAACGGACGAGCAGGGCATTGAAAGTGGTCTCATGCTCTCTTGCCGAGTTCATAAGCCGCGCTTTGATGGAGGCAACTGCGTTGACGATGTTTCTTGTGCTCATCCGACAAGCATTTCCAGGTAGGGAGTGAGGGTGTTGGCAATGCGGCAGATTTTGGCGGCTTCCAGGATTTCGTCAACTGTGAAGAGCTTTTTGTGCCAGCCGTCACGCAGGGCCTCCATTGCCACATCGAGGCCGATTCGATTGCGAAATCGGAAGCAGTCGGCGACTGTGCGGGCAGGGGTGTACACTTTGATGGGGAGATTATTGATTGTCTGGATGGTGAATAGGGCACTGTAGAGGTGTTCTTCGAGGCGTAGACATTCAAGGGGGAAGTTGACACTTGGGATATGGCGCGCTTTCTTTACGGAAATCCAGATTGCGTGGGAGTGCTGTGTGCCGATATTGTAGAATCTCAGAGCGGAGAGGAGGCAGAGGACGAAATCGCATCCCTTTTGTTGTAGGACTTCAATTTCAGGCGACTCGGATTTGCTTTCGTGAGCGGGGAGGTAGATGCCACGCCCCATGCGGATGAGCTTGCCTGCTTGGAGGTAGTCACAGAGGGTTTGCCGACTGATTCCGGCAGCTACTGCCTGCGCGGTTGTAAAAGCGTTCCCCGTGGAAAGTAGGGAATGGATGTGAGGATTGTTCATAGCGATTTGGGGGAGGGATGGTCTTGACAAAACGGTTCATAAAATAAATTAAGTGTGTGAATTTGTCAAGTTCTGTCGCAGAATTTTGGAGAGTCGAAACGGTTGCAACTGATGCTTGCCCCTAGGGGGTGAAAACGCAAAAGGCACGGGTGATGAGCCCGTGCCTTTTTTGGCGTGTTTGGATGGTGGCTGATGTGGATCAGAAGGGTCGGTAGGATTCTCCTTTGTCGAAGACGTCCAGTTTTTCGACCTTTTTGACGGCGGCGACGCACCAGTATGTGAGGGGAGTGAAGAGGATTTCGTAGCAGACCTTGAAGAGGTATTGTGCTAAGATCATCTGGAGGAGGACCTTCGTGGGGACAGTTCCGTAGAATGCGATGGAGATGAAGAGGAGGGTATCGGCGGCCTCTCCCACGAGGGTGGAGAGGATGGTTCGGAGCCAGAGCATGCGCCCCTGGGTCTTCAGCTTTAGCCGTGAGAGGACGACGGCATTGGAGAATTCTCCCACCAGGTATCCTGCCAGGGAGGCCAGGAGGAGTCGTGGCGTGACGGAGAGGACGGTCCGGTATGCCTCCTGGTTCGTCCAGAAGTCGGGGTGAGGCAGTGCCAGCGCCAGGAGATATCCCGCCGATGCCAGGAAGTTGCAGGAGAAGCCCAGCCAGATCACTAGCTTGGTGCGCCGGAAGCCATAGACCTCCGTGAAGATGTCACCCAGGATGTACGCCAGGGGAAAGAGGACTACGGCGGCGGGGAGGGTGACGCCCCAGAAGGCGGTGAGCTTTCCCGCCACTAGGTTGGAGACTAGCAGGCAGGTGAGGTAGAGCGCCGAGAGCGTCAGGAAGACAGGCGAGATGGGCTTGGGAGTGGTCTGCATGGGGATAAAGTGTTGAAATTGTCAGATTCTGTCAATTCCTAAAGATAACCCGTGAAACCGGTTTCGCTGTGTGGGTCGTAGGTCGTTGGAGGGTGTCGTGTAGCGTGTGATATGGGAACAAAAAAGCGGGGGGACGAATCTTCGCGGCTTTGCGTTGACTCGTCCCCCCGCGGGGAATTGTGTTTGCTGAGGCTTTTATCGGGAGTCCCGGATGATGGATCTTGAGGGCTCCCGTTGTGGCCTGTCGGTCGAGGATTTACTCGATGGTGATCTTCTTGGCGCCCTTGCCGGCCTTGGCGGGGACCTTGAAGGTCAGGACTCCGTCAGCCAGGGATGCCTTCAGCTGATCGGCATCGGCGTCCTCGGGCAGAGTGAAGAAGTACTCCACTTCGTTGGTGTAGGACTCGCCGTCGTCTTCGCCGGAGGTCTTGCCCTTGATGGCGATGCCGCCGTTTTGGAACTCCACGTCGAGGTTTTCGGCCTTCATGCCAGTGACTTCAGTGTGCAGCACATAGGAGCCGTCCTTGGTCTTGTGGAAGCCCTCCAGCTTCTGTGCGTTGTCGTTTCTGCTGGTGAAGAAGGGCATGACGGGGAATCCGAAGAACTCGGCGAAGGGATCGAAGGCGTGGTTGTTGGTGCGAGCCGGCTTGGTTTCCTGGGTGTTGTTCGCATTGACTTTGACTTCGTTCATAGTTTATACCTCCTGAGTTTTTGGTTGAACTCGAAAGCGCTTCCGCGAGGGAAGCAGGGTGAAAAGTGGTATCGTGGACCGCGTCAGCCGATGTTGATTTTGCGGTTGGCGGCGGAGCCCTTGACGGGGACTCGCAGAGTGAGGACGCCGTCGTTCAAGGCGGCCTGGATCTTGTCGGGGTCGGCGTCTTCGGGGAGAGGGAAGAAGGCCTTGACTTCTTTGTGGAAGCCCTCTTCGGTCTCCGGGGTCTTGCCCTGAATCAGCACCCCGCCGTCCCGGAACTCGATGTCCAGATTTTCAGCCTTGAGTCCGGGGACTTCCAGGTGGAGGAAGTATCCGCCTTTCTTGGACTTCCGGAAGCCATTCCGGATTTCCTGGCGGTTCGGGCGAGAGGCGTGGGAGAAGAGAGGAACCACGGGCATGCCGAAGAAATCGGCGGCGGCCTGGTTGAGCTGCTTGTCGCTGGCGGTCTCAAAGGGATAATCAAGGAAGTATCTCATGGTTCTTGTTCCTCCTATTCAAGGGTGGATTGATTCTGAAAAAAAAGCGGATCGCCGAAGAGGCCACCCGGGATTTCCCGGGGCTTCTTCGGCAACACTTCTGAAAAAGCAGAGGCCGTGCCAAATCCCCCCAGGAAAACCCCGAGGATCCCCCAGGAAATTGCTTGCGGATTTCTGACGCGAAAAGCGTGACACGGGGACGCGGATTGCGCACGGCGGACGCAGACGTTCCACCGTGCGCAGAGAATAGGGAGTAGGTAGGAGGTAGAAGGGAGAAAGACAAAGAAAGGAGGAAGGAGTACGCCCGGCTTCGTTTCGCAGGCAAGAATGCCTGTTTCAGCTACGTCGGGGCTTGCCTTGCGGCAAGGAGGAAGTTCGGCCAGGGTTTTGCGAGCGAAACCCATCGCTGGGAAGACCCGGCGATTGCGCCAAGCGGTCCCTAGGCGCGCTACTCCCGCTGGCAGGCGGAAGAACGCGCTGCTTTTTCGTGGAGTTTCCCCCAGAAATGCCGAAAGGCCGTCCGGGGGGGAGTCCGGGCGGCCTTTTTTGGGGGGGGAGTGAATTGTGGTTCGTGGGGTTATTCCACGAGGGTATAGGGCATTCCCTGTGGGACGGTGAGTTGGGTCTTTTTGCCCTTTTGTGCGAGGAGGGTGATGTTGCCTTTGGGGGTAGGGCAGGTGACAGTGAGGAAGTCCAGATCGCAGAGATTGGGTGCGATGCGGACGCCGTCTTGATATCCGTCGCCCACGGGGGTGATTCCGGCGATGTTTTCCATGAGCCAGGCAACGGGTGAGGCCCCCCATCCGTGGCAGAGGCTATTTCGCAGTCCCTGGAAGCATCCGCGTCCGCAGGTCAGGTGGATATCGGTCTTTCCCTCCTGGGGCATTTGGTCGATGGGGGTGGCGTTTTTGCCCCAGGGCATGTCGTACTGTTCCCAGATGGTGCGGGCGCCCAGGTGGATCATTGCGCCGTAGTATTTCCGGAGGAGATCCAGTCCCTCGGCGGTCTTGCCGGCCAGGGAGTAAGTGCGCAGGAAGTTATCGAAGTGGAAGGTGGACCATCCGTCCTCGGGATCCTGGAGGAGTCGGTTCAAGCCTTGTTCGGGAGGGATGATTCCGGTGATGGTAGCCCAGGCATAGACGGACTTCGCCGTGGTGGGCTCCAGGCGGATGGCCTTTCGCAGGGAGTTCTCGGTCTTCTGGCAGCGTTGGGAGAGCTCGTTTTCCTGGAGGAACTCGGCTAGTTCGCGGCAGGCGATGACGGCTGCCAGGTAGAGGGGTCCGTAGGCATTCTTGGGGCAGCCCTCGGGATGCGCCCAGTCCACAATGGTCGCCTGCAGGACACCCGCGGGGTCCGTCTCGTAGGTCTGGAGCATTTCGTTGGCGAAGAAGCGCAGATTGTCGCGCTGCGTCAGGAGGAAATTTGTGTCACGGTAGAAGCGGTAGTATTCGCGCAGAGCGAGGAACCAGTATGCGGTATAGGAGACGATGCCGTTGAAGGAGTGGTTTCGGCGGCCCTCCACATTGAGGAATTCCAGGCTTTCGGGGATGGCGTCGTGGCTCTGGAAGAGTACTCCGCAGGCTCGGATTTCGTTATAGAGATCGCCCATCCAGACTAGCCGGTCGCGTTTGGTTCCGTCCAGGAGCAGGGGCGAGATGCATTTTTCGAGAGTGACCGCGCAGGCTTCAAAGATCTGGTTCAGGAGGGGATCGCTGCACTGGAAGGACCCCACGCGCTTTGCGGGGTGGATCCAGGCCTCGGCGGAACACTCCCGGAGATTCAGGACCGCCTTGGGATCGGTTTCCAGGTTCTCCAGGCGCAAGAAGCGGAAGCCGGCGTTTCCGATGCGGCTGATGCCCATGTGGGAGAGCGACAGCTCCATCTCGTGCATGGAGTGGTCGTTGTTGGGGGTGTGCAGTACCTCACTGACCGATTCGCCCAGGCGCACAAGGACCTTCGCGGGACCAAAACCATCATATCCCCGGGAGACACGGATTCCCTGGAGGGGCAGGGGCGTGTCGTATTCCAGGATCACCGCGCCGCCGGGAGGCAGTTGCATGCCCGGATCCCGCCAGATGGTGGCGGTTTCGCCAGCGGTCTCGAGGAGGCGTGCGGCGTCCTGGACCTGTGGGGACTGCCAGACTACGCGGCTGGGTGCCACATAGCATACGGAGCGCTTTTCGTGGAAGATGACGGACATGGTGGAAAGGATCCTGTTGTAATGAAGGAGAGACGCGTGTGAGGGAGTCTACGCGTCTAATGTATTGCGCCTGGGGGATCGGGCGTTTTGTGTGGGCAACAAAAAACGGGCGCCCGTAGGGAGGAGGAACTCTCTCTTCGGGCGTCCGTTTCTGTGTGCGCTAGACCGCGCGATGCCGTGTCAGGCTAGGCGTTCTTCTGGAACTCCTTCATGATGTCGATGAGGCGCTGGACGCCTTCCACGGGGACCGCATTGTAGATGGAGGCGCGGCAGCCGCCCACCTTGCGGTGGCCCTTCAGACCCACCAGGCCATTGCTCTTGGCAAAGGCGATGAAGGCCTTCTCCTGGTCCTCAGTGGGCAGGCGGAAGCAGACATTCATGCGGCTGCGGGTGGCGGGTGCCGCGGTGGCGCGGTAGAAGCCGGAGTTGTCGATGAAGTCGTAGAGTGCTTTCGCCTTCTCGATGTTGCGCGCCTCGATGGCATCCAGGCCGCCCTGCTCGATCACCCAGTCAGTGACCAGGCGGTTGATGTAGATCGCGAAGGTGGGCGGGGTGTTGAAGAGGCTCTTGCCGTCGATGTGGGTGGTGTAGCGCAACATGGTGGGGATGTTTTTGCCCACGCGCTCGGCCAGGTCCTTGCGGAGGATGACCAGGGTCAGGCCGGCAGGGCCGATGTTCTTCTGGGCGCCGGCGAAGATGAGGCCGAACTTGCTCACATCGATCTTGCGGCTGAGGATGTCGGAGGACATATCGGCCACCAGGGGCACATTGCCGGTCTCGGGGAAGTCGAAGTACTCGGTGCCGTAGATGGTGTTGTTGGAGCAGATGCCGAAGTATGCCCAATCCTGGTCGATCTTCCAGTCCTTGACGCCCTGGATCTCGTTGTAGTTGATGGCGGCGCCGTCGAAGACCACCTGCTTGGGCAGTCCCTGGATGTCCAGCTCCTTGATGGCCTTGTGGGCCCAGACGCCGGTGTCGGCGTAGCCGATGGTCTTGCCGGGAACCTGCAGGTTCATGGGCACCATGGCGAACTGGAGGGAGGCACCGCCCTGGAGGAAGAGCACCTCGTAGTTCTCGGGAATGTTCAGCAGCTTCCGGAGATTCGCCTCCGCCGCCTGGATGATCTCGTCGAAGGCCGCCGCACGGTGGGACTCCTCGATGATGCTGTAGCCACAGCCACGGTAGTCGGCAAATTCGGCCTGGGCCTTCAGAATGACGGGACGGGGAAGCGCAGCGGGACCTGCGTTGAAGTTAAACACTTGCATGTCGTTTTTTCCTTCTGTTGCGTCCGCGGGGCGGTCTTAATTCGGGGATCGACGCCTTGCCGACCCACCGCATTTGATTTCGTCTACCTTTCCGCTGGACAGTACGCGCTAATATAGCCTCTCCTAGGGAGACTGGAAAGACGATCCCACCGTAAACGTGTCCATGTGGGGCAATAAATAGCTTTCCTCAAAAAAACTTTTACAGAATCTGCGGGACGATCCCGATTTTTTTCAAACGTCCCCTCCTCACGAGAAAAGTAGCTATAGACTTTCCGTTGATGAGGAAGCCCCCTCCCAGTTCGTTGGAGGCGGCAGAAGATATGTAATCAACTTGTTATCAGTAGGTTGTAAGCTATGAACACAGTTCATTTTCCCACAAATTCTCAAGAAAGCCCCCAAAAATTCTAGTTTGCGCCCTTGTTTTGGGTGGCTATTTTGATTTGCCGTTGCATATTGTCTCCATACAATCTTGTGTTTTTGAGTTTATGTGATTCGTTGTACAAAAACATAAAATGAACAAAAGAAATTCTCAAACAGGGATTTTTAATCGGAGGCTATTACTTAATGCAGAATTTTCAACAAGTGACATCTCAATACCAGAAAAGATCGTAAGTATTATATCATCTTTGCCAGAAAAACAGCAGTTGGAAATTTATGCTTATGTTAGGGAGGTCCATAAAAAGTCATTTGAACTTCCTGTAATAAAGCCTGTAAACGAGATTCCTAATAAAATAATTCCGTTTTCTGAAGCAATGAACAAAAATAACAGGGACTTTGATTGTTGGGTGTGTTTTTACGAAGATGATTCTAAATTTGAAGTGATTCGAAATGATCCTATGCGACACATTTCACATTTGCAAAAGTTTAGAGGGATTATTTCACCAGATTTTTCAATACAGTCAGGAAGTGCAAGATCAACACAATTGCTGAATACGTATTGTGGTCGAGTTTTTGCAAGCTATCTACAACGAATGGGAATTCTTGTGATTCCAAATATTAGATATGCAGGGAAAGTCTCGAGAGATTTTTGTTGTGAGGGAATTTCAAACAATAGCGTTGTTGCTGCCGGTGCTCTTGGCTGTCTTAATAGGCATCATTATATTGAGCGAAGGGAAATATTCTTTGAGGGATTAGACTTCATCGTTGATTTACTTACACCAAAAGCTGTCATCGTATATGGAAGTAGTTCTATATCAGACTTTAGAAAATATGTAAATCAGGGTGTGGATATAAGATTATATCCCCCATTTACACGATTAGTGAAAGAAAAGTTTTCAAAGTTTCGGTGTGTATAAGACTATTAAAGCGGGAGTATGATTTATTTAGTATGGGGTTAAAAACTTGTGATGTTGATTATGGCACAGATGGAGCCAAAGAGTTAGAGGAACGTTTGTTCCCCCTTTGGTATTGTGAAAATGGAAAAGCAAATGAAGTCCAAGAACATCAAAAAGGAGTTTGGGAATCGCAGAATTCTAATGATAGTTCTATTCATCAATTAAAAGATTCAAATCTGCAAACGCGTGAATCGACAAAAAATGCTTCGTCAAAAGAACGAAACAGATTTTTTGCTGGAAATCTCGACAGTCGGGTTCCGAAAGAGCTTTTGGCAGAGTTGCGAGCCAGGGGAACAAAATTTACTGAAAATGAACTAGAGTTTGTGACAAGAGATACCTCGGGGCAGATTGTTTGGCTTGCTCAAGGACACTCTATGGCTGGAATGAAGCATATTATGAAGCATGCCGACCAGTTTCAAAAGGCATTTGGAGTTTCTCTCCAAGAATTGCCTGCATTTCTTCAGCATGTTGTGTCAAAAGGAAAGATTTTGCGTTGTGTTACGGAAGAGCTTCCTAATGGTCATGTTAAGTTTACTAAGACCTTACGCTGTAATGATCAGTTTGTAGTAGTAGTCGGTGTCGGCGATAATGGTTTTCTTGTGACCGCTTTCCTTCATAGAAAGGAGTAAAAAGATGAAAACGCTTCGCATCATGCTTGATTTTGGAAATGGCCCTATCTGGAAGGACTGTGTGGATCCTGTGACGTTTGAGAGTCGCACGGGTATTCCCGTTGTTGATGGGGATGCAGAAGTCTGGGCTATAGACCAGGAAATGCAGAGAATGTTTTCTTCCTACTACGAGTTTGACTCTCATGACATGGCATGTTGGTTCAATGAAGAGCAGGCAAAGTCCGACAAAGAGAAGATGCTTGCTTTGCTTCGGCGTCTTTTGAAACGATTGGAGGAGATTAATGACGGGTCATTTGTGGTGGATGACCAAGAATCCTCACGGCTTGAACAGTTATAAGTGTTTTGTGCTTTTGGGGGGAGTAGGTCGCACCTACGCCCCCCTCCTCTTGCTTTTCTGTCTTTTACTTCCCTAGTCATCGTCTTTGAGGATCCAGTCCAGGACGGTTCCGCCGGATTGGGGGTAGTATGGGGAGACGAGGATATTCCGGTTTCGTTCGCGGATGACGCGGAATTCCCGGACCATGAAGTGTGACTGTTGGTGGAGGTCGAAGATGCGGGTATCGAGGGTGGGGGTAGGGAAGAAGGGATAGAGATCCCGGAGGATTTTGAGTCGTTTTTCCTGGGGGATTTCGTATTCCTGTGCTTCGGGGCCGCGTGCCATTGGGAGGGGATGCAGCGGGAAGGGCAGGGGCGGTTCGGGATTCAGGATGAGGCAGAGGAGGTCCTTTTCGGGGAGGCTCATTTCGCCCGGGGCGGGGGGATAGCTTTCGCTGGTGTCGTTGAGCTCTTGGCTCTCGAAGATGAAGGAGGACGCAGAGGCGTCCTCCGGATGGAATCTCGGGAGATCGGGGGAGAGGAGGCGGACATCCGCTCGGAGATGAAGACGGGGTTGACGGGGACGACGACTCTGGTGGCTTCTACTGGCATCTGCCGCACACATGGTTTGCTACACTCCTACGCTACAAGGGGGGAATACATACGGGACGCGGCACCGGCACTTCCGGAGCACGGGGCCTATTGTAGACGCGGAAGGAGAGTTTGCAATACGCTATAAGTCATTCCGGGGCAATATCATATAGAAACATAAAGAGTTCTATTCTTTCAGAACTCTCCCGGAC
>CAZMWS010000036.1:0-1076 GCA_964570085.1 uncultured Lentisphaeraceae bacterium
TCTAAAGCAGCGCGCCGCAGGCGGTCCTCACTTCCTCCTTCCTCCTTCCTCCTTCTTTCGCGCGCCAATTTGGGCGCGCTCTAAAGCAGCGCGCCGCAGGCGGTCCTCACTTCCTCCTTCCTCCTTCCTCCTTCCTCCTTTTTTTAGATGCCTTCCCCAAAATCGCCATCCTCGCCTTTTACGCGCTACGCGGCGCTATCCTCCGTGTTATTCGCGGGAACGCTGTGGGGGGTGATCAGCCTCTTTATTCGACCGTTGTCGCGGGCGGGCTTCACCATGGGTCAGGTGGTCTTTTTGCGAAGCCTGGTATCGGTGGTGGCGATGGGAGCGCTATTGGGGGTGTGTCGTCCAGCGCTGTTGCGGGTGCGCTGGCGGGACCTATGGTATTTCGTGGGGACAGGTGCGATCAGCATCTACTGTTTCAGCTGGTGCTACTTCCAGACCATCGCCATGGGATACGCCGCGGTAGGCGGAGTGCTCCTATATACCTCGCCTGCCTTCGTCATGATCCTGAGCCGGATCCTCTTCCACGAGACACTGACTCTCCGAAAACTAATCGCCCTGGGACTGATCTTCGTAGGGAGCATTCTGGTCTCCGGAGTGGGAAGCCACACCGGCGCGCTGCCGGCGCGAGTGGTCCTCTGCGGAATTGCCTCCGGATTCCTCTACGCGCTCTATAGCATCTTCGCGACTCCCGCACTCCGGAAATACTCCGTCCTGACACTCCTCTTCTATACCTTCCTCTTCGCTACACTAGCGGGCGCATTCGCCTGCCACCCAATACAGATCGTCCAGCTCTTCCAGCAGAATCCCACGACACTCCTGAATCTGGCAGGCGCGGGAATCCTCTGCACCGCATTGCCGTATTTCTTCTACAGCTGGGGAATGGCACGCACCACCCCCGCAAAAGCCGCCATCCTGGTGGCCGTGGAACCCCTTGTCTGCACCCTCCTGGGAGCCTTCGCATACCACGAGACCATGACTCTCCCACGCTGGACCGGCGCCGCCGCAATCCTCGCCGCAATCCTCCTACTGGCACACGCCTCACGAGCTTCTGACGACTAGAAAAACCGAAA
>CAZMWS010000036.1:1086-13253 GCA_964570085.1 uncultured Lentisphaeraceae bacterium
ACCGAAAAAAAGGAGGAAGAAGAAAATTTGGCCAGGTTTTCGCAGAGGGCGAAACCCCGCGCCGGGAAGACCCGTCGTGTAAACCATGCGCACCAACTCGCTTTTTCAGTTTTCGACCTTTATATCGCCTAACACATTCCACAAGAGTTACAATCTCTATGACTTGTAACGCAAGGAATAGGCAGAACTAATTTTGGGCGCTACGCTCATGGGGAGCGGTAAGGGAGGGGGATTGGGCTCGTGCGCGGGCCTGCGCGCGCGTACGCGCGACTAGGAAAGCGGTCATGCAAAAAATGTATGCGCGAGACCGGGCGCTGAGAAAAAGAATGCGGCTTCTTTTGGCGCCGCTTACATTATGCAAGAATCATTCCGAAATACCCTTTTTTGAGGAGGAGAGAGAGATTTATGCGCATCTTGGTGATTGACGCCCATGGCGGTGGAGTCGGAAAGCAGCTGGTCTCCGCCATCCGCAAAGCGCTTCCGGAGGCGGATATCCTGGCAGTGGGGACCAACTCCCTGGCCACGACCGCCATGCACAAGGCGGGCGCCACCGCCGCCGCCACCGGCGAAAATGCCGTGGTCGTCGGATGCCGAAAGGCGGATGTCATTATCGGACCCATCGGAATCGTCATCGCCGACTCCCTCAACGGCGAAATCACCCCCGCAATGGCACTCGCAGTGGCACAAAGCAACGCACGGAGAATCCTAATACCCTTCCACCACTGCGACAACACCGTGGTCGGCGTCCAAGACTACAATATCCCACGACTCATCCAGGAGGCCGTGCGCTGCGTGGATGCAACGCACAATGAGGAATAGAGAAAAGGTAGTAAGGGAGAAGTGAGGAGGTTTATTCGGCCGCTCCGCGGGAATTCCGCCGCCTAGAATGCGGCGGTACCATCCTGGCCCCACACATTGCCTTTTACGCGCCAGCGAAAACTCCTAATTCCCAACTGCGGGCCAATCCGGACCCGCCGGCGGTACAATTTTTCCCTTTTCCCTTTTTGCGCGCCAATTTGGGCGCGCTCTATTGCAGCGCGCCGCAGGCGGTCCACACTTCCTCCTTCCTCCTTCCTCCTTCCTCCTTCCTCCTTCCTCCTTTTTACACAAAAGGGGCCGTCTCCCCATACTCGGGAAACGGCCCCTTTTTCGTTGTCTTCCGCCTAGAAGGCTTCCACGTCTACGCTGGGGAATTCCTTGTAGCCGCTCTCGCCGACGATCGCGCACTGAGTGACACCGGCATTGCTGCCCTGGCACCAGTATTCGGCAGTCTTATTGAGAGAGACGGACTCCGCATGACCATCCCAGAATGCCATGTTGCACATATCGGAGTGGTTGGCGTAGAGAGTGCTGAAGTTGTTGTCGTAGGTGTAATCACGAGGGCCAACGCGAGTGGCACCCTCGTTCGTGGAGGCGTGATTGCTTGTCTTGGTGGAGCAACCCAGGATCCAGCGGACGGCGGGAGGAACCTTTCCGCCATCGGGACGGAATCCGTATCCGCCATTGCCAGTGGCCGCCACGGTATTGCGCTCCACACTACCCCACAGGTAGTCCAGCTCGTTAGTGCTGCCCAGATTTCCGGTGATACGCGCCATGGGCATGGCGTAGGCGGTGCCTGCGTGGAGCTGCATGGTGGTGTCATCGTTGGTCACCTTGTTGCCCTTCAGGTTCGTGCAGTGCTCAACGCCAGCGGGGAAGTAGCCCATGCCCAGGTCACTATTGCGGGCGTCACCATCCTTGCGCCAACGGGCATAGCAGGCGCCGTCGGAATAGCAAGCGGGATAATACCAGAGGGCACCGAGGCTGGAACCAGGAACCGCAATGACGTAGTCATCATAATCCTGCGCATACAGCAGAATGCCCAGCGTGCACTGCTTCTGGTTGTTGATGCAACTGATCGCACGCGCCTTCGCACGTGCCTTGCTCAACGCAGGCAACAACATGGACGCCAAAATCGCGATGATCGCAATCACAACCAACAATTCAATCAAAGTGAAGGATTTCCGCATGTTACTTCTCCAAGGTTAAAGAGGAATCGCCCATTACAAAAAACGTCACATCCAAAGTATATCCAAAAATTCCCCGCAACACAAGCCCCCATGACCACATTTTTATGACAATTTTTGCCCCCCCTTGACAAGTCATGACAAAACCACCACACCCCCCCAAGAATAGGGAGGAGGTAGGAGGGAGAAGGTAGGAGGTTTATTCGGCCGCGCCGCGGGAATTCCGCCGCCGATGCGGCGGTACTATTCCAACCCGACGCATTGCCCATTGTCCATTGCACAATACCCATTGCGCGCCAGCGAAAACTCCCAGCTTCCAACTGCGGACCAATCCGGGCCCGCCGACGGTACCATTTTTCCCTTTTCCCTTTTTGCGCGCCAATTTGAGCGCGCTCTATGCAGCGCGCCGCAGGCGGTCCACACTTCCTCCTTCCTCCTTCCTCCTTCCTCCTTTTTGGAATTCTTCCTCCTTCCTCATTGTCCTTTTTCCGGATCCACGTCCGGAAAAAGGGCGTTTTCCGGTTTTATCCGGTGGAAATTCGGGCTATATTAGCCTATCTGTCTGTCCCCGGGGTGTAGTCATGCCCATAGGGGCCTTCCTTTTTTGCACCCGACAAATATCCCCATTGCGGAGTTTACCAGCGTGATCGGCCAAGAAGAATTCATTGTTGACCTTCTCCTGTCGAGGGGCGTCATCACGGACGCCCAGGTAGAGGAGGCCCGGAAGCGTGTTCAGGAAGAGAGTGTCGACAACCTCCTGGCGGGCCTCTATGCCGTCAAAGCGACGGATGAAGCCACGGTGGTGAAGGTGTTGTCGGAGGAGTACGACATGGACTCCTTCGACTTCGATGCGCGCAAGGAGCGCATTCCGGAGCACATCATCCAGATGTTCCCGCCCCAGATTGCCACCCGGTATCACATGATCCCGGTGGATTTTGGCAACGACTGCCTGAAGGTGGCGTTGTCGGATCCGGCGGACATTGAGAGCCAGGACGCCGTGCGTCATTTGATGCGCATGGATGTGGTCTTCGTCATTGCCAGCGCGCGGCAGATCGCCACCGCACTGGACTTCTACTACCGCCGCGTAGACACCGGCGACATCCTGACGGAGATGACCGAGACCACCACCGATGTCACCGTGTCCGCCACCACCGACAGTACCACGGAGAGTGGCGCGGAGGAGGAGGACGAGACCGCGCCCATCATCCGGTATGTGCGCATGGTGATCACGGAGGCCTTCCGTTCCCGCGCATCCGATATCCACCTGGAGCCCATGGAGAAGCGCTTCCGGGTGCGCTACCGCATTGACGGCGTGCTCAACGAGGTGGAGGCGCCGCCGAAATACATGCAGAAGAAGATCATCAGCCGTCTGAAGCTCATGAGCGGCATGGACCTCTCCGAGCACCGCATCCCCCAGGACGGCCGTATCCGCATCTCCGCCATGGGCCGTGAGCTGGACCTGCGTGTCTCCGATATCCCCACCATCTTCGGCGAATCCATCGTCATGCGTATCTTGGATAAGAGCGGCGTTATGCTGGGTATCTCGGAGCTGGGCTTCATGGACGACGACGTGAAGCTGATCTACAAGATCCTGAATCTCCCCGACGGGATCTTCCTGGTCACCGGACCTACCGGTTCCGGCAAAACCACCTCCCTGTACTCCTTCCTCCACGAGCTCAACCAGCCCACCCGGAAGATCATCACCGCCGAAGACCCTGTGGAATACGAGCTCAGCGGCATCAACCAGGTGCAGGTGAACACGGAAGTGGGCCTCACCTTCGGCAGCGCCCTTCGCGCCATGTTGCGTCAGGCACCAAACATCATCATGGTCGGTGAAATCCGTGATGCGGAGACTGGCACCATCGCCATCAACGCCGCACTCACCGGACACCTGGTCTTCTCTACGCTGCACACCAACGACGCGCCCTCCGCAGTGCCCCGACTCATCGATATGGGCATCAAGCCCTTCCTCGTGGCATCCTCCCTCCGCGCAATCATGGCGCAGCGACTCACCCGACGCCTCTGCAAGAACTGCAAACGCCCCCATAAGCTCACCGACAACGAGCTGCAGGGCCTCGGCATCACCCGCGAATACGCCGAACAGCAGAATTTCATGGAGCCCGTGGGATGCCCCGACTGCAACAAGGGATACCGCGGACGCATGGGCATCTACGAGATCTTCATCCTTGACAACTCCATCGAGAACCTCATCTACGACCAGGCCGATGCCGGTATCATCAAGCGCCGCGCAAAGGAACTCGGCATGCGCGATCTGCGCGACGACGGCATCCGAAAGGCCGCCATGGGCGTCACCTCCATCAACGAGGTCCTCCGAATCACCGTCAGCGACTAAGCGCCGCAGGAATCTCCCCCGAAAACTATTCATAACCCTCTGATCTGATACGATGTACGACAATAACGACATCACGCCGGAAGTCACCATGCTCTGGCAGATCCTCGTGAAGCGCAAGCTGGCCACCAAGGAGCAGCTGGAGGAGGTGCTGGAGGAAAGCCGGAATACCGGACAGGACTTCCAGGAGGTCCTCTTCAACTACCAGATCATCGAAGAGGACCAGCTGTTGCAGCTCGTGGCACAGGAGCTCAGCACCCAGTTCGTGGAACTCCACGTGAGCTCCATCGACAAGAATGTGGCCAAGGCGATCTCCCCCGAAATCGCACACACCTACAGCATCGTTCCCATCTACGAAGACGACGACACCCTCACCCTGGCCACTGACAAGCCCTTCGATACCAAGCTGGTGGATGAGCTGCACTTCGTGGTGGACAAGGAGTGCCGCATCGTGGTGGCGCGTCCCCGCGACATCATGGAGGCCATGGAGGCCTTCTATCCCGAGGGCGGCTCCTCC
Source organism: uncultured Lentisphaeraceae bacterium (assembly GCA_964570085.1). GTDB lineage: Bacteria > Verrucomicrobiota > Lentisphaeria > Oligosphaerales > Oligosphaeraceae > UBA1724. The sequence goes on from CAZMWS010000036.1 coordinate 5,960, forward strand.
GTCAACGACATCATCAACGAGCTGGTGGAGGAGCACAACGCCGCGGACAAGCTGGCGCAAAAGGACTACTCCCACGCCACCGACGCCGAGCTGCTGGCCGCCGCCAACGACACCCCCATCGTCAAATTCGTCAATGCGGTCCTGGGACAGGCCATTCGAGACAAGGCCTCCGATATCCACTTCGAGCCCTTCGCTGACGAATTCCGAATCCGCTACCGTATCGACGGTGACCTCTACGAGATGGCGCCTCCCCCGAAGCACCTCTCCATCCCCGTCATCAGCCGTATCAAGGTCATGAGCGGCATGAACATCTCCGAGCGGCGAATCCCGCAGGATGGCCGTATCGAGCTGCGCATCAACCGCAATCCCGTGGACCTGCGTGTCTCTACCCTTCCTACCCGCTACGGCGAATCCGTGGTGCTCCGAATCCTGGACCGCAGCGTGGTGAACCTGGATCTGGATGCGCTGGGAATGTCCGAGTCCACGGTCACCAACATCCGCAGGCTCATCAGCCGACCCAACGGCATCTTCCTGGTCACCGGGCCTACCGGCTCCGGAAAGACCACGACCCTCTACTCCGGCATCAAGGAGCTCAATACCATCGAGGACAAGCTCCTCACCGTGGAGGACCCTGTGGAATACAACATCGAGGGAATCCTCCAGGTGCCCGTCCATGAAGCCGTCGGCATGACCTTCGCCAGCGCCCTGCGCGCCTTCCTCCGTCAGGACCCCGACCGAATCATGGTGGGAGAAATCCGCGATAAGGAGACCGCCGAAATCGCCATCCAGGCATCCCTCACCGGACACCTGGTGCTCTCCACCCTCCATACCAACGACGCCGCCGGCGCCGTCACCCGACTCATCGATATGGGCATCGAGCCCTTCTTGATCAGCTCCACCGTGGTCGGCGTTTTGGCGCAGCGACTCATCCGACGCTGCTGTCCGAACTGCAAGCAGCCCTACGATCCCACCGACACCGAGCTGGAGGCCTTCGGCATCACCCGCGAACAGCTCAACGGGCGGAAGTTCTACCAGGGTACCGGCTGCGACTACTGCAATGGCTCCGGATACAAGAAGCGAATCGGTATCTTCGAGCTCTTGCTGGTCACCCCAGAGATCCAGAGCATGATCCACCGGCGCTGCCCCACCCAGGAGATCAAGAAGCAGGCCATGTCACAGGGCATGACCACCCTCCGACAGGACGGACTCCAGCACGTGCTCGAGGGCGTCACCAGCGCGAAGGAGGTCATCCAGTTCACCTTCGGCTGATCCCCTAACCCGCGGTCACACCCGCAAGACTCTTCCCACACTTTCCCTAGAAACCGAATCTTCAGGAGACATACACCATGCCCAGACTGGAAATGGCAGACCTGCTCGACCTGGTCCTCGAAGAAGGAGCCAGCGATCTTCACCTGCCCTGCTTCTGCCCGCCTACCCTCCGACTCCACGGCGAACTCACGCCCCTCGATGTGCCGCCCATGCAGCCCGAGGACACCGAGTACCTCATGAAGTCCATCACCAGTGAGGCAAACCAGCAGAAGCTCCAGCAGGACGGCACCGTCGACTTCGGTTTCGCCTTCGGCGACAAGGCGCGTTTCCGTGTCTCCGCCTTCCGCGCCCGTGGCAATATCGCCATGGTCCTGCGTACCATCTCCAATGACCTGCTGACGCTGGAGCAGATCGGTCTGCCCATGGCATGTAAGGACATCCTCTTCCGCCCCCGTGGACTGGTCCTGGTCACCGGTCCTACCGGTTCCGGAAAGTCCACCACCCTGGCCTCCATGATCGATGTGATCAACCACGAGCGCAACGACCATATCATCACCATCGAGGACCCCATCGAATTCTACCACACCAGCCGCAAGTGCGTGGTGACCCAGCGTGAGGTGCACAACGACGTGCCCTCCTTCGCCGACGCCATCCGACGCGCGCTGCGTCAGGACCCCGATGTGATTCTGGTGGGAGAAATGCGAGACAACGAGACCATCTCCGCCGCCATCACCGCGGCTGAAACTGGTCACTTGGTCTTCGGAACCCTGCATACCACCGGCGCCGCCGAAACCGTCGACCGTATCGTCGACTCCTTCCCCACCAACCAGCAGGCACAGATCCGTACCCAGCTGGCATCCACCCTCATCTGCGTGATCTCGCAGCTGCTGCTGAAGCGCATTGACAAGAAGGGCCGTATCGCCGCCTTCGAGGTCATGATCTCCACGCCCTCCATCCAGGCGCTGATCCGCGACGGAAAGACCTTCCGTATTACCTCCGATATCCAGACCGGCGCCAAATACGGCATGAATACCCTGGATACACACCTGCTCCAGCTCTACAACCAGGGAAAGATCTCCTACGGTGACCTGATCACCAAGTGCCGCGACGCCGAGGGCGTGGTCCAGAAGATCCACGAACAGCTCAAGGAAAACAAGAACGCCCTGAACCAGGCCACCGCCAACGCCGCAAAACGGCAGTAGGACCCTCCCCCAAAAGACTCCTTTCGACAAACCCTCTCTCGCCGAAAATCCCCCCTAAATCCCAATGGCGAAATTTCAATACACCGCATACGACGACGCCGGAAAGCTCCGGAAGGGCGTCATCGAGGCCGAAGACGAGCAGGCCGCGACCATTCAGCTGAAGAACCAGGCGCTCTCTCCCACCAGCCTGACGACCATCGGCGGCGGCCAGAAGTCCAAGAAGGCCGGTTCCGGCGCGGGCTCGCTCTTTGGCCAGCCGAAGGTCCCCAAGAAGCACCTGTGCACCGCCACCCGTCAGCTGGCGACCCTGCTGGAAGCCGGTCTGCCGCTGGTCCGCGCATTGCGCACCCTCCAGCGTCAGGCGAAGGGCGTACAGCCCGCCCTCTTCAAGGTCATGGGAAGCCTGGCCGACTCCGTGGAAGGCGGTTCCACCTTCTCCGAGGCCCTGGCCACCCACCCCAAGACCTTCGATAAGCTCTACGTCTCCATGGTCCGCGCGGGTGAGGCCTCCGGTGCCATGGAAATCGTTCTGAATCGTCTGGCGGAATTCATGGAAAAGAGCCAGCGCATCGCCGGCAAGGTGAAGTCGGCCATGGTCTATCCTATCGCCGTTCTGGTCATGGCACTAGGTATCACCGCCGGTCTGATGATCTTCATCATCCCGAAATTCGGACAGATGTTCGACGAAATGCTCCCCGGCGAGACCCTCCCCGGCATCACGCAGTTCGTCATCGGCTGCTCCAATGCCATGCAGCACCACTTCCTCACCGTATTCCTCTGCTTCATGGGATTCCTCTTCGTCCTCAAACTCTTCCTGAAGACGAAAATCGGTACCTATCTCTGGGACTTGATGGTCATTAAAATCCCCGCCATTAGCGGATTGGTCATCAAGAATATCTGCGCGCGCTTCGCCCGAACCCTGGGAACCTTGATGGGCTCCGGCGTCGCCGTCCTCTCCGCACTCATGATCGTCCGCGATACCGCCGGCAACGAACACTTCGCACGCGCCATCGATACCGTCCATGACGCCGTCCGCGAAGGTGAAGGCATGACCAAGCCCCTGGAAAAGAGCGGATTGTTCCCGTTGATGCTCTGTTCCATGATCGAGGTCGGTGAAGAGACCGGTGCCCTGCCCGACATGCTGAACCGCGTGGCGAATGTCTACGAGGAAGAGGTCGACCGCGCCGTGGAAGGCCTCACCGCACTGATCGAGCCTCTGATGATCATGTTCCTGGCTCTGATCATCGGTACCATCGTTATCGCACTCTTCGCGCCACTGGTGAAGATGATCGATAAGCTGGGCGGCTAAAACCACCAGAACTCCTCCCGGGGAGAAGGGAAGATCCACTCTTCCCCTCTCCCCTTTTTCTTTCCCCGGAAGATACCCAATATGCCCCTCGCACTGGACGAAAAGGTTCTGCAACGCATCCGACAGGAAGACCTGGATACCCTCGTCGACCTGGATCGACGCGGCCTGACGCCCGCGCCCAATGAGGACGGAAACGCCTTCGCGGCGCGGCTACAGCGCCTCGCAGAGCGGCTCTCCCAATGGGAGGACGCCCTCCGCACCGCCGACAGCACCTCGCTGGAGGGCATGACGTTGAAGCGCGAAGACGCCATTCCCGCGGAGTTGCTCGCCGCCTCCGGCAAGCGCACAAAGGGCCTCTACGGCTTCCAGTGCGATTGGGTGCCGGGATACTTCTGCAGCCCCGCCCATAGCTGGCTCTTCGGCGGATGCACCTTCTCCGCACCGCCGGATCTCTTCACGGTCTTCATCATCAGCCAGAGGCTCCGCACAAAAAAACGACACCTCTTCTACGACCGCGACGAGATCCTCTCCCACGAGCTCTGCCATGTGGCGCGCACCGGACTCCAGGCCACCGAATTCGAAGAACACTTCGCCTACCAGACCTCCACCGGCGCCTTCCGACGAAACTGGGGCGGGATCATGCACAGCCAGTGGGATTCCTTCCTCTTCCTGGCACTCTGCCTGCTCCTCCCCATCGGACAACTCGTCCTGCCACAGCTCGCGCCATCACTCCCGCTGTGGCTGAACTGGATTCCACTCTTGGCCGCACTGGCATTCTTCGTCCTCCGGCATCTCCGTAGCCGCAGACACTTCCAAAGGGCCCTCCAGACTCTCCAAAAATACGCCTGCCACGGTGACGAGCAAAAGGCACGGATCCTACTCTTCCACGCCACCGACCAGGAAATTCATGCCCTCGCAAAGCTATACGGGAAAGCCAACGGGGAATCCCTATTTCACCAGACCCTCGATGCTTTTCCAAAAGACCTGCGCTGGAAAGTCGCTCTACATAGAGCCCGCTAGCGCGGATTCTATGTAAATACTTAGCAATTAGCGACTAGTGGCTAGTTAGACAGGGGGCCGTGAGGGCGGCAGCCCGACCTCCTTTGGTAGTCTTCCTGCAAAACCCGCGCTAGATAGGGCCGCCCCGCGATACGCCCAAAAGGCAGTGCGTATTCTGGAAAGGCGGGGAATATCCAAAGGACTGGGGGCAAGCCCCCCGCACCCCCCAAAGGCCTTTCCCCTACCCCAATGGTGAAGATGCCGCCGCATTGCGCGCCCCCCAAAAGCCCCAATCCGGCGCTTTTTGCCCAGATTTCGCCAGAAATCATGCCAAAAGCGAAGAATTTTCGATTTTTCTCGCATTTTTTGCTGGTTTGCTCTTGTGTTGGGAGCAATTTTATTCAATACTATGATTGTTGCTTATTTGCTTTCCATTTTGTATTCCAAGAACCCCCGCGGATCATTTCGGAAAGTGCGTTAATCCCGATTCGTGACGCCGCGTTTTCAAGGAGGTGCGATGATCCTAAAAACATGCTTCTTCCCCGCCGTGGATATTTTGCGTCATAGAGACGGACGGTAGGGAAGGCGAGGCGTGGTTTTCTCCTAGCACACAGGGATAGTATGCGTCTATTTCCCGCACACGGGCGGTCTTTATTTCGACGCGTTCCACGGTCGTAGACACCGGTCTCCTCCGATGCCATCTTCCGAACAATCCAGCGCGACAACCCGGGTGGATCCGCAACGCATTCCACCACCCGCTTGCGCGCCACGCCCGCGTGTCGGTTTTTCCCCTCTGGGAACACAGGAGTTTGGATGAAAAAGAAGCAGCATTCTGACGACAACAGACAAGACTATGGGGGATTGAAATTCGAGACCGAAAAGACCGTTCCAATACGCTCAAAAACCCTCCGCGAAATCCTGCTGAGCTGGCAGTTCTACGGGGAAATTATTGGATATGACAAGAGGAGACGGCGCCTGGCGCAGCTCCAAGAATATCTGCTGCGCTGCAATGACTCGGTAGAGCTAACAGACGAAGCCCGCCGGCGTCTGCAGAAGCCCTGATCCCCGAGGGGGCAAACACGCCCCCCGTTGAAGCCCTGATATCTATTCCACCTCACCCACACATCCGGAGGATCATTGTGTCCCTGAAAGATCTCGATGACTTCATCCCCACCCACTTTCCACCCCGTCAAAATCCAACCGGTTCTCTCGGCGTACGGCCGCTGGATGCCTGGGAATCCCAAGAGCTCGCCCTCCGCGTGCTCGTCCAAAGCGCCATGGGACTCTCCCTGGCACTCATGGCATATCCGGAGGCACGACAGGAATTCCACCGCAATCTGGAGGAACTCTTCCAGTCGGAACTGGAGGAAATCCGCGCCGAGGAAGAAAGCCGCCACCGCGATGCCCGGTGACTTTGCTTCTGCCACGCCCCAACGATGAGCAAGGAGGTGCCTTGTGAAAAAAGACCAAATGCCGGATAGATTCCCCGAAGAGGATCCCATCCAAAAGGTGATCCGTGACCTGCAAGAATTCCGAAAAGACCACAGTCTGACCCGAGACGAAATGGCGTATTTGCTGCGCGTGAGCACCCACACCATCACGAAATGGGAGCAGGGATGCTACCCCCGCAGCCAGCCCCGCAGTCGCGCGGCAATCCTGGCATTCCGGGAGATCCAGAAGAGCCCCGATGCCCTGCTATGGGCGCGACTCCTCCCTCTGCGCGCACTCACCGCCTGCCGCATCGACGACACCACAAAGGACCTCCGGGAGTACGCCACACGACTCCTGGAAATCACGCCGTCCCCAGAACGGTTCCTGCAACGACTGCGCGCGTTGCTGGAAGAGAGCGCGCGAGATCTCCTAGATCGCCTCACAGCGGATGCCAGCAAGCAGGAGGAAGACGCATGACCACCGACAACACCCCAAACAACCAAGAACATGCTGGCGCGCGCGTTTCTGCAGCGCTGAGGGCTTTCCGAAGACGCCACGATCTCACCTGTTCCGAGATGGCGCAGCTGCTGAATGTGAATCGCACGACGCTCTCCAACTGGGAGAGGGCCTCCTTCCCGACGCACCACGGGCGAACCCTCTCCTTCTTCCCCATCCTGGAAACTCTGGAAGAGAATCCTGTTGCCAAAGAGCGCCTGCGGCTCCTGCTACTACGCTCCTCCCGGACCATCCAGCCGGATCCGCCCCTCCAGACAATGCTCCCACGGGCACTGCAGATCTTCCATCTCACCCAAACACCCCGGCGCTTCGTAGCGAGGCTCCACGCATTCCTGCAACAAAGCACCCGGAAATACCGCCCTATCCTGCTGGCTACCAATCCCCAAGACGCCCCAACTCCTCCCCCGGAACCATAGTCATACCCCCGCCTCCCGGGAATTTTGCGGAATTTCTGCAAAAAGCCGGAAATCCCCCGGGGGGCGTCCTTTCCCGGGGAGGCGCTTGGTATATTCGCTTTTCCCGGCGGACGAGGATTCGCCGGGCCTTTACCAGGCAATCCACCCCCTTG